>JALLON010000441.1 GCA_027717925.1 Acidobacteria bacterium AH-259-G07
CTACGACACCGTCCGTGCGATTCGAACTGCAGACTACCTCTATGTCAACAACTTCACGCCGCATCGCCCCTGGGGGCAGTACTACAGTTACCCGTTTCGAGTAATGGCGAGTATGAAGGCCTGGCATGACGAGTGCGTTTCAGGACGCTGCACCTCGATTCAGGCCCGCTACTGGCAGGAGAAGCCCGGAGAAGAGTTCTATGCCGTGGGAGACGATCCATACCAGATCAACAACCTGATCGATGATTCAAGTTATGCGGATGTGATCGCGAAAATGCGGCAGACCTTGAGAGAGAAGATCATCGAGACGCGAGATGCCGGACTGATTCCCGAAGGTATGTACGCCTGGCTTGCGGGCGACACAACCGTGTACGAATACACTCACAGCCAGAGCTATCCAATAGAGAGAGTATTGCATGTCGCAACCATTGCCACTTCCGGAGATCCATCCAAACTTCAGGAACTGACTGAGTTTCTCGAGGACCCGCATCCGGTGATTCGCTACTGGGCTGCGACGGGATGTCTGGTTCTAAAAGGCGAAGCGGTTCCGGTTAAGCAGAAGCTCCTGGCACTGCTCGACGACTCGGCAGCCGATGTCCGGGTAGTGGCTGCTGAAGCCCTGGGAAACCTTGGTGAAGTTGAAACGGCGACGCGAACTTTGGTCGATGTGCTGCACAACGGCAATGAATATGAGGCTCTGGCGGCGATCACTGTGCTTGAGTTGTTTGCCCGTTCGAATCTATTGCCGGTTGAACGGGTGAAGGAATTGACCACGGGGCCACTCGCCGCGGACTCTCAGCGTGTCTTCGACTGGATTCAGTCGCTGAATTGAGGTGGCGATTGCTGGTCCCATGAAGAAGGCCAGCCCAGACGCTGCTGGGTGCGTACCGTCGATCCAGGACACCTATTTGAGTCGTGCATCCCCCCCCAAAGCGAAACGGAGTCTGGCCCGTAAGGCTCTGGCTGCTAATCGTGGGGCACCAGTATTTCTCGATGTGTTGGACGATCAGGTCCAAGCCCTCGAAATGTCTGCCGGGATCGCGGTGATATGAGTCGGTCAGGTCACGGCAAAGGACGACATTCTTACCCAGGTAAGCCATCTGGCGAATGCCGAAGGGTCGCCCCAGTACACAGCGATTGGTATGTACACCCATGACGATGACATTGTCGATACTGTGCTGCTCGAGCAAATTGTAAACTTCCTGGCCGTCGTCGCTGATGGCGTCCTCTTCACCGATTTCGATCGTTGCTATTTGCCGCTTCCAGGCCTGGTACGACGGGCTGCAGGGTTCCGGTGTATCGCAGGAGCAGCCTCCTTGCTCTAACTTGTCTGCAAGGGGGCCTTCGCGCTCCGGGTTAAAGTAGTTCCACTGAAACTTGACCGATGCCTTGGCGAATGGGGCCTTCTGTGCGCGCAGTCGTTGGGGCGTATCCCTGTACCAATCCATGCAGTTGCTGGGTGCGTGGATGGTGAGCACACCCTTGTCTCGCGCTGCTTTTACGACTCGGTTCATGTGCGGTGCCATCTCGACAACGCGCTGAGCCGCGCTTTTGCAGTGATGGTCGTCCCACATGTCAATGATGATGATTGCCGATTTCTGCGGATCCCACGGAACCTCCTTTTCGGTCATCCGAAACTCATCGGCACGGCCTTCCATCTTGACTCGCTGCTGAAGCTTGACCGTCAAGTCGCCATCCTCCGCCGCGGAAACAGCGGAGTTGAGGGCCAGGCATACCCCAGCCAAAAGGACACACTGAATACGGTTTCTATGAGGCATTGGTTTTCCTTTCTCGATGTCAGCCACAGGGGCTCGGAAAACGCTTTTGCTGTTATTGACGGCGGCTGAAGTATAACACGCAGAGAAAGAGGGCTCAACTTGAGGCTGTTTCGAAGCCTCTGTACATTGCTTTCCAACCCAAGAAGGCCTTAACCCGCATTATGCATAAGTTTTCGTCGCAAAGTGGCGCAAGCGCGGATGATTGTTGCACTGCCACTGGAAACTTATGCATAATGTGGGTTAAATCCGCATTTCTCACACCGGCTCGTGACGAAGC
>JALLON010000442.1 GCA_027717925.1 Acidobacteria bacterium AH-259-G07
GTAAGGGTCTGACCCCAAAATTTAAATTTTAAAGACACGGCCCGACTTTGACACGAGCAGACTCACATCTTATATTGAAAATGTACTAAAGTTTTTGCGGCACAGTCGTTTTTGCCGGCAGTGAAGGAGGAATTTTGAATGGGCAAAATCATTGGAATTGATTTAGGAACGACCAACTCGGTTGTTGCAGTGATGGAAGGGGGTGAGCCGACCATTATTACCAACCCGGAAGGGAGTCGGCTGACCCCGTCGGTAGTGGCCATCGCCAAGAATGAAGAGCGGTTGGTGGGTCAGGTGGCCAAACGCCAGGCGGTTACGAATCCGGAGAACACTGTTTACTCCATCAAGCGTTTCATGGGGCGCAAGCGTGGTGAGGTTCCCGAAGAGATCAAGATGGTCCCTTTTAAAGTCATCAGGGCTTCCAATGGAGATGCCTGGGTAGAGATCGGAAGCAAGCAGCTTCCCCCACCTGAAATCTCAGCCATGATCCTGCAAAAATTGAAAGCCGCTGCTGAAGAGTATTTGGGCGAAAAGGTGACCCAAGCGGTCATTACCGTTCCGGCATATTTCAATGACTCACAGCGACAGGCGACAAAAGATGCGGGGCGAATTGCCGGTCTGGAAGTTCTGCGTTTGGTGAACGAGCCGACAGCGGCCGCGCTCGCCTATGGGTTGGATCAGAAGAAGGATGAAACCATTGCGGTTTTCGACTTCGGCGGTGGGACTTTCGATATCTCGATTCTTGAAGTCGGCGAAGGCGTGGTCGAGGTGAAATCGACCAATGGTGACACTCACCTGGGCGGTGACAACATCGACCAGCGTATCATTGATTGGATTATCGAGGAGTTCAAAAAGGATCAAGGGATTGATCTCTCTCAAGACAAGATGGCCTTGCAGCGGCTTAAGGAAGCGGCTGAGAAGGCCAAAATGGAGCTGTCGACGACCCAGGAAACGGACATCAATCTCCCCTTCATCACGGCCGATGCCGCCGGACCGAAACATTTGAACATGAAGTTGGCCCGCTCCAAGTTTGAGCAATTGGCAGGGGATATCTTCGAGCGCACGCTCGGTCCCTGCAAACAAGCGCTCGAGGACGCCGGCTTGAAGCCTGAGGATGTAAATGAAGTGGTTCTGGTTGGCGGTTCGACTCGTATCCCGCGCGTGCAGCAAATTGTCAGGGAGTTCTTTAAGAAAGAGGCACATAAGGGTGTCAACCCGGATGAAGTCGTTGCCGTGGGTGCCGCAGTTCAGGCGGGTATTTTGGGTGGCGATGTCAAAGACCTGCTACTGTTGGATGTTACCCCACTCTCGCTGGGCATTGAGACTCTGGGGGGCGTAAGTACGATACTGATTGCGCGCAACACCACCATCCCCACCCGTAAAGCAGAGGTCTTCTCAACGGCCGCAGACAACCAGACTTCAGTAGAGATTCATGTCTTGCAGGGCGAGCGTCCAATGGCCCACGACAACAAGTCGCTGGGTAAGTTTCACCTGGTTGGAATTCCTGCCGCTTCACGCGGAATTCCTCAGATCGAGGTGACCTTTGACATCGATGCCAACGGCATTCTGAACGTCAGTGCTAAGGATCGTGGCACGGGCAAAGAACAAAAGATTACCATCACCAGCTCTAGCGGTTTAGCCGACGCAGAGATCGAAAATATGGTCAAAGAGGCGGAAAGTCACGGCGAGGAAGATCGCCGCAAAAAAGAGGAGATCGAAGCACGTAACAGAGCAGACAGTCTCGTGTATAACACTGAGAAGATTCTCAACGAAAATCGGGACAAGATCAGCGACAGTGATGCTCAAGCTGTCCAGAGCGCCATTGCGGACACCAAAAAGGCGATGGAAGAAGGTGGTGTGGACCGAATAAACAAGGCGGTTGAAAACTTGACTCAGGCGTCGCATCGTCTGGCCGAGGCAATGTACCAAGCAGCTCAGCAACAAGACCAACAGCAAGCCCAAACGGGTGAGCAGACCTCTTCGGAAAGTGCCGGTGAAAGTCGAGAGGAGGAAGAAGTGATCGATGCGGAATACGTGGATGTGGATGACAAG
>JALLON010000443.1 GCA_027717925.1 Acidobacteria bacterium AH-259-G07
GATCTGCTTCAGGGCATCGACATAGGCCGAATGGGTGTTCTCGTCGAAGAGGACAAAGCGCACCAGTTCCGGCTTTTGGTTTTGCTCCTGGAAGGTGATGACCGTGCTTAAGGCAGTCCGAGCGGCCAACGTCACGGGATAGCGATACGCCCCGGTTGATAGGGAAGGGAAGGCCACACTGCGGCAGTTATTCTCGACGGCGAACTCGAGAGTGCGCCGATAGGCACTCGCCAGCTTCCCCTCTTCGCCTTGCCGGCCCCCGCTCCAGACTGGACCCACCGCATGGATGACGTAGTTCGCTCTGAGATTACCCCCAGCGGTGATGACGGCATCACCCGTGGGACAGCCCTGGGGATATTTCTCCCGAGTCTCCGCCATAATGTTCGGTCCCCCAGTCCGGTGGATGGCCCCATCCACGCCGCCGCCACCCACCAATCGCGTGTTGGCAGCATTGACAATCGCATCGGTATCTTGTTTCGTGATATCCCCGATGACCAATTCCACGGTGCACGATCCAACCTTTGTTTGCATCGTATACCCCTTTCGTTGTGCCTGGTACTGTCGTGCTTTAGTGCTGTCGTGCTTTAGTACTAATGGCGACAGCAACGAAAGGACGACGGCACGAAAGCACAAAGGCACGAAGACACGAAAACACGTCATCCTTTATAATCGATCATTGCTGTTTAGCCAATACCGCTTGGTTTTCTGATGTAGCTATTTAGGGGGACTTCAACATGAAAATGAATCGACGAACTTTTGTTTCCAGTACGGCGGCAGGGATGGCCGGCGCATCAACGTTTTTCAAAAGCAGTCAGGGCGTGCTTGGAGCCAACGACCACATTTTGACTGCCTTTATCGGTGTGGGCGGAATGGGGCGGGCCGACATGCGGGACTTCATGCTGATGAAGGATGTCCGTGTCGTGGCTGTCTGCGATGTGTGGGAGCACAACCGTGAACGAGCGGCCAAGATGACGGAGAATCAGCCTGCAGGAAGGGCGAAGACATTTTCCGATTTTCGCCGCGTTTTGGAGCTGAAGGACCTCGATGTTGTGGTCGTGGCCACACCCGACCATTGGCATGCTCTACCCACCGTCATGGCCTGTGAGGCGGGGAAAGACGTGTATGTCGAGAAACCTCTGGCGCATAACATTTACGAAGGTCGCAAGATGGTGGAAGCTGCGCGTAAATATGGACGCATCGTTCAGATGGGCACCCAGCAGCGGTCGGGTCAACACTACCAGGAGGCCGTGGAGCTCGTCCGCCAGGGAAAGATCGGCAAGATCAGCCGGGTAGCGACCTGGAATTACAGCAACGAATCTCCTTACGGCATTGGGAAGCCGCCCGACAGCGCTCCTCCTGCCGGGTTGGATTGGGATATGTATCTGGGCCCGGCGCCGAAGGTGTCTTTCAATCCCAATCGCTTCATCTATTGGTTTCGTTGGTTTTGGGATTACTCGGGGGGGAAAATGACTGACTGGGG
Source organism: Acidobacteria bacterium AH-259-G07 (assembly GCA_027717925.1). Lineage (GTDB taxonomy): Bacteria > Acidobacteriota > UBA6911 > RPQK01 > JADFOI01 > JALLOL01. The sequence continues at coordinate 1,481 of JALLON010000443.1, forward strand.
CACCCATCATATCGATATCGTCCACTGGGCCATGAACACGGAAGCTCCTGTAGCGGTTTCGGCGGTGGGTGGGAAATACTATCTTCGAGACAACCGCGAGACTCCGGACACGCTTGAAGTCACATTTGAGTATCCCGGCTTCATCTTGACCTACTCCAATCGGGTGCTCAACGGACACAGTCCCAATGGTCGAGGTTATGGGATTGAGTTTTATGGGACCGAGGGGACGCTCTTTATCGATCGCCGAGGTTATGAGATTTTACCGGAAACGCGCATCCAGGAGGAAGCACCTACGCCGTATCTATCCCAGCTAGAGACTGCGGAGAAACCCTCTCCGCCCTGGGAACAAAGGCGAAGAATGCTTCCCGGCCGGACGAAATTTGTTCGTGGTGAAGGTTCCGAGCAACATATTTCGCATGTCCTAAACTTCCTGGAGTGCGTCAAGAGTCGGGACAAGCCGATCTCCGACGTGGAAATCGGTCATCGTTCCACCACCGCGACTCATCTGGCTAACATTGCTTTGCATACAGGACGTAAAATTCGCTGGGATCCAAAA
>JALLON010000444.1 GCA_027717925.1 Acidobacteria bacterium AH-259-G07
CTGAAGTATTAGTGCCCAGATTTGTCTGCTGTGGCAGCGGCTTTTCCGGCCGCCTCAAAGCTGACTCCAAATCTCCTCGAGCCGCTTGATTCTCGTCAGGACTTGAGGATCATGGGTCATCTCCCTGGCCTGCGCCAAAAAGCCCAGGGCCCTGCGCTTTTGAGAGCGGTCTTGCCAGGTGAACGGATAAGCCGGTTCAGGACGGTAGGGGACTTTGGTTTCCTGAAGGATCAGCCAATGCCGGATCATCGGAGCAGCTGCTGACCCGTAGGCCCGTTTGCAGTAATCTTCAATCACAGAATTGGAGGATCGGGAAAGGTCCCAAAGGGATCTCGCGTAGAGGTACATGTTGATCTGCTCCCAATCCCATTCCTCGCTCTGAACATTCCGCAGTCCGATCTGCCCGTAATACCAAAGGTCCTTGGGGATGGTGTCGGAATAGACGTGGAAGGTCCGCCTGCTGGGATCGATCAATTTGGCTTGCAGGCCGTCAGCCGTCGTGTTCATGTCGATCATTCTTCGGGCTGTGCTGGTTCGCGAGTAATACTCATATGCGTAGAATCGGTCCGGGCCCACAAGCTCGAGCCATTTCGACATTTCCTTCAGGTGGACGCGGTTTAGTTCGTCGTCCGGGAAGAAAATCGGGTACCAGTAGTGAACTCGCCTCTGAATGGCGGCAAAACCGACCATCACGTTTTTTTCGGGGCGCACCTGCGTGGGGGCATCTAACAGCATCAAGTAGGCAAGACTCTCCAGCAGCACGTCGCGATGTTCCTCTGCGACCCGGCGGGCGATCTGATTGACGAACTTCATGTTGGCGTTGGAGTGGGTGTAATAAGTCTTCTTCTCGCCTACGCTGAAGACGCTGACGCGCTTCTCTCCTTCCATTAGCTCGCACTCGTGACACTCGCACCAAGCGGCGACGTCGTTGAGCATGACGTCCACCATGTCCACTTCGGGGTTTTGGTCCAGAAACCGGTTCACGTTGTCGGCGGCGACCCTTGCCACCTCCCCATTCGAAACGCAGAGCTGCCTGGGATCCCGTTTGCCATTGATGAGGCTGAAGTATTCGGGATGGGAAGCAAAGTATTTCCTGGGTGATACCCAGGTGTTGAAGGAGTGGCCACCCCAGTGGAGCTTCAACCCCCGCCTCTCGATTTCGGGGACCAACACCTGGCGGCTGTTGAACTCCTCCCAAAGATTCGAGCTGTTAACGCCAGCTGCCACCCAGTTGAGGCGATTTTTCGCGGCCCAATCCACGGTCCTCAGGTTCCGGTCGCCGATGAAAGGGTACATCCAGAGACTTCTCATATCGAACTGCGGTTCCTGCAGATCACGCAGAAGCCGGGGGAGAACAACCCGTGCTTTCCTGGGTACGACATCATCACCGGGCCTGATCCAGCCACAGCCGAGATACTTTTCCAGAAAATAGTAAACCGCATAGAGCGTGCCACGCGGGCTGTTGCCGGCAAGGTAAAGATTCTGATTTTCAGCCTGAATGAGAAATGAGTCCTCGTTCAGATCGCGCAACGGTCTATAGCGAGGAGACTCAGGGTCAAATCCAACCTGAATAGAGGCGCCGGAGTGAGTGTCAATGATGGGCAGTTGGACCGAGGCAATCTCCAGGAAGTAGCGCTGCAACTCCTCGGCCGCAAATCTTTCAGGAGCTGGAGCCGACGGGGAGACCACAATCGAATAGGTCGACTTGCCTTCATCCACCAGCATTAAATGTTTGACCGTGGGCTGGGTTGCACAGGCCCCAACCAGGACGGCCACAAGCAGAAAACAGACAATGGTTACTTTACGAGACATAGGATCCTCTCCGAGGCCCTTGCGAGGGATAAAAGCTGATTTTAAACTGTATATTTGGCATGGTGCCTAATGTCAACTCTTTCAGCGTCTTGGACCACCCGGCTTTCATCCACGTTGTTTACCCCAGGCTGAAAAAACCCCAGGCAAGGAAAACCTTCTCAGTCGTCCAGGTTATTGCTGTCAATTTAGGGCTTTTCTGAGGGTTGCTCGGAG
>JALLON010000445.1 GCA_027717925.1 Acidobacteria bacterium AH-259-G07
AACGGCAATCACAGAAATCACTATTTTTTTAGAAGAGCAGCTGGCTCCGACGACCACAGTGCATGGGGTCTTGATGGAAGTCTTTGGCCTGGGAGTCCTGCTTTTGGGTCCGTCGGGGATTGGAAAAAGTGAGTGCGCTTTGGACTTGATCGTGCGAGGTCACCGGTTGGTAAGCGATGATGTGATTGTCATTAAGAGATTTGGCCCGGACCGGCTGCTGGGCTCCGGCCCGACGGATTTTCAATTCCATATGGAACTTCGAGGATTGGGCATTATCAACATCAAGGAACTTTTCGGTGTCTCCGCGCTGAACCCGCAAAAAACCATCGATCTTGCCATTGATCTGGTGCGCTGGAGGACCGAAGAGGGATATGATCGGCTGGGCCTGGAAGAAAGACAGTACTCCCTACTGGATGTGTCGATTCCTTTGATCACCATGCCGGTTGCATCGGGGCGTAATCTGGCCACACTGGTGGAAGTTGCAGTTCGGATTCAAATGCTGAAAGGCCAGGGGTACAGCCCCTCCAGCGAATTTTTCAAACGGTTAGAGGCTCGCCTGAAAGCACCTCGGTTGCCAATGGATGAGGCATGGCGGCTTTGAAGAGTTCTGATCAGCTCGAATCACTGGTCATCATTACCGGGATGAGCGGTTCGGGGAAGCATACGGCTTTCAAGGCCTTCGAAGATTTGGGTTATTTTTGTGTCGACAATCTTCCCACTCCTCTGATTCCTCGCCTGATCCAGATGTCGGATGCATCGGGGGGAAAGATTCGAAGGTTGGCGATTGTGGTAGACATCCGGCTTGGCGAATCACTTGCACAACTCAAGAAACTTTTTAGCACGATCAAGCAGTTGTCGTTGAAGGCGACCATTATTTTCGTCGATGCTTCTGATGAGGTTCTGGCGAGAAGGTATGGTGAAACCCGCCGTGTTCATCCACTTGCCCGCGGCAAATCCCTTGTACAAGGCATCCGCGCGGAGCGCAGAAAATTATCAGATCTCCGCGCCCTGGCAGGCCTGGTGGTTGACACCAGCGATTTCTCTGTTCACGATCTCCGCAATCTTATCTATCAAAACTTCCGGCAGACCGAGACCGAAGATACTCTCAATGTCTCCGTAGTCAGCTTCGGATTCAAATACGGCATTCCCTACAATTCCGATCTGGTCTTTGATGTGCGCTTCCTTCCCAATCCCAATTTTGTTCCCCATCTCAAGCCGAAGACGGGCAATGATCCAGCGGTGGTGAAGTATATGAAGAAGAGTTCGGAAACCGGGGAGATCCTGGCTAAGATCTACGATATGCTAGAATATCTCCTGCCCAAATACGCAAAGGAAGGTAAGAAGTATTTGGCGATCTCTATCGGTTGTACCGGTGGAAGGCACCGTTCGGTTGTGGTCGCAAATGAGCTAAGAGAACGGCTTGAGGGGGAGGGTCGCAAAGTCAATCTGATTCATCGGGATCTGCACAACGAATGAGGCACTTAGTGGGCGCACTGGTTGTCACTCATGGTCAGCTGGGGCGAGAGCTGGTCGCTGTCGCGCAGACCATTGTTGGCGAGATCTCCCATGTTGTCGCTCTTTCCATCGGTTGGAACGACGATGTAGCCGAATCCAAAAAGCGGATTGAGGAGGCCGTTCAAACGGTGAATCAGGGTAAAGGTGTCATCATCCTCACCGACATGTTCGGAGGAACTCCCTCGAAGCTTTCCCTCTCCCTTTTAAAGAGGAATGAACTGGAAATCATCACTGGCGTGAATTTACCCATGATCATCAAACTGGCCAATCAGTCCGGCAAAGAGTCGCTTTCAGAGTTAGTGATCAAGGTCAAGGAGAAGGGGCAAAAGCAGATCTCCATAGCCAGTGAGCTGTTGGGAGAATGATTCGGAGAACCCTTTATATTAAGAATGAGCTGGGTCTTCATGCGCGTGCCGCTGCTAAGCTAGTTAGGCTTACTTCCCAATTTGAGTCGGATATTAAGTTAGCCACACCCGACAATGGCCGGCAGGTTGATGGAAAGAGTATT
>JALLON010000446.1 GCA_027717925.1 Acidobacteria bacterium AH-259-G07
CTAACCAATAGTAGTAACTGAACCACCGATCCGGTTGGGCAATGGCTACCAGCTCTCCGGAGCGGGGATGATTTAATCCAATGGCCGCTTTTCCGGCATCGTCCAAAACCTGCTCGATCCCCGGCACCTTCTCAAGGACTCCCTTAACATCTGCTATCCTCTCTGGATCGCGCACATAAACGTGAGCGAGCTGATGATCGGCCACGGCGAAGGCATCGCTGGCACCCGCGTCCAGCACTTCGAGACCCAGCTCCGGCCGCACCCTTAGCCATCTGGCTAGGCGTAGTAAACGGTTGATATGGATGGCACCGCTAACCTGGGTCATCCCATACTCGGATAGTACGATCACCCGTGCCCCGTTGGCCCGAAAATGGTGGATCAGTTTGCCACACACGCGATCGATAGCACTGAGATCCTGGCCTAGGGCGGGATGATCAGGTCCCAAACGCTGCAGGTTGTAATCGAGGTGGGGCAAGTAGATAAGTGTTAGGGTGGGGGATTCCCAGTCAAAGACGCGCAAGCTGGCCTCCGCAATCCACTCGCTGGACCGTATATCTGCCTTGGGTCCCCAAAAGTGAAAGAAAGGAAATTCACCGATCTCAGCCCTGAGTCGATCTCCCAATGCTGGGGGGGAGCTGTAGATATCAGGAATCTTTCGCCCATCTGCCGGATAAATCGGGCGTGGTGTGACTGAAAAATCGGCACTACTGTACATGTTGTACCACCAAAACATCTTGGCGCAGGTAACGTTGGGGTCGTGCCGGCGGGCCGTTTCCCAAACCTTTTCGCCCGCAACCAGGTGGTTCGACTGCCGCCAAAACCAGACTTGAGCTAAATCGCGGAAGTACCATCCGTTGGCGACAATGCCGTGGCCGGATGGCATAAGACCTGTTAGAAAGGTGGACTGCACGGAACACGTCACCGCAGGCGTCACGGTGTGGATGGGAAGATGGGCTCCGTCTTTGCCGAAGGCGGTCAGATAGGGGGTGTTTTCTCCTATGAGCGCGCCAGTGAGCCCGACGACATTGATCACGACTGTTTGGTGTGGGGGCACTTGTGTTTATGCCTCTACCACCGGAGCTTGACCCCTGAGCACGCTGCTGCCCTCGTAAAACTGCGTTTGATCAATACTCGCACGGCGCCCAACATCCTGAAGATCAAGGTTACCGCTTTGGGAAAAGAAGGAGGCAGGATTGTCCCAGACGATTTTTTGGATGCTCTCATCGGAAATACCCCTCTCTCGCATTTCGGCTACTGTTTTAGGAACTTTGAGAGGATCACTAATGCCCCAATCTGCTGCACTGTTGATGATAATCTGCTCGCTCCCATACTTTTTAACCAGAGCGGCCATTCGAGGCTCGTCCATTTTGGTGTTCGGATAAATGCTATGACCCGCCCAATAACCTGCATCCAATACGAGGGGTAACGTTTCCTCGGTATTGTGATCAATAAGAACTCGCTCTTCCGGAAATCCCAAGTCTCGAATCAAGTCTAGGGATCGAACCGTCCCTTGTTTCTTGTCTCGATGAGGAGTATGAACCAGAGCAGGTAGATCGAACTCCAGCGCCAGTTTCAATTGACGCGCGAAGTACTCTTCCTCTGCCTCGGTTTGGTCATCGTATCCGATCTCGCCCACTGCCACCACCCCCTCTTTCTGCAGGTAGCGGGGAAGCAGATCGATGACTTCATCAGCCAACTTAGGATTGTTCGCTTCCTTGGGATTGAGGGCGATGGTACAGAAGTGGCGGATTCCAAACTGGGAAGCACGAAACCGTTCCCATCCCACCAGGCTGTTGAAATAGTCGATAAAAGATCCCGCATTGGTGCGAGGTTGTCCGTGCCAGAAGGCAGGTTCAACGATGGCGAGGATGCCTGCCTTGGCCATGGCCGTGTAATCATCTGTCGTGCGGGATGTCATGTGAATATGTGGATCAAATATTTTCATCGTTTTTCTCCTAACCGTTTCCAAGCAGCCGAGCACCACTTTCGGATGGTCCGCTGATTAATTGGTCAGCCGGTCCGC
>JALLON010000447.1 GCA_027717925.1 Acidobacteria bacterium AH-259-G07
ATACTTTTGCCCTCAACCCATGCCTCAGCTCCCTGGCCCGGAATGGCCTTGAAATCTTTGGGGTTAAGGAGATCAAGTCTTTTTTCTTTGGCCTTGCGCAAGATTCCTTCTGCAATGGGGTGCTCGGACTGGCTTTCAGTACTCGCTGCCAGGCGAAGAAGTTCATCCTCACTTTGCTGTGCCAGAGGAATAATATCGGTGACTCCGAAGCGGCCCTCGGTCAGAGTTCCCGTCTTGTCAAAGACAATAGCGTCCAAATTCCGGGCCCGCTCAAAAGCAGTCCGATCTCGGATGAGAAGCCCATTACTGGCCGAGAGACTCGTAGAGACTGCCACCACAAGCGGCACAGCCAATCCAAGGGCATGAGGACAGGTAATGACCATGACCGTGACCATACGTGCCAGAGCGAAGTTGAAATCCCGCCCAATAGCTAACCACGCCCCTAAAGTGACACCGCCTCCAGTGATTGCAACAATCGTTAGCCAGAAAGCGGCCCGGTTGGCCAGGTCCTGGGTCCGAGAGCGAGACTCCTGCGCCTTTCGAACCATCTCAATGACCTGAGAGAGATAAGTTTCGTCACCTGTCTTCTGAACTTCAACAGTGATTGAAGACTCGCCATTAATAGCACCGCCAATCACCTCGTCTCCCTTTCCCCTCTCCACAGGCTTGCTCTCACCGGTTAGCATTGCTTCATTGACCGTCGTTCGGCCCTCCAAAATCACGCCGTCAGTGGGAATCTTCTCACCAGGCTTTACCAGCACTCGATTGCCTTTATTCAGTTTGTTCACCGCAACGTCTTCAGTCGCTCCGTCCTCTTTTAGCCGGTGGGCTTCAGCCGGCATCAACTTGACCAGTTCCTCTAACGCTCCAGAAGCCCCCATGACCGAGCGCATCTCAATCCAATGCCCTAGTAGCATGATGTCAATCAGCGTAGTCAGCTCCCAGAAGAAGACATTGCCTGGCAGGCCAAAGACTACAGCAGAGCTGTAGGTATAGGCGACGATGACCGCTAGGCCGAGGAGGGTCATCATTCCCGGCTGCCTTTTGCTCAGCTCGGCAAACAGGCCTCTGAGGAAGGGCCAGCCGCCGTAAAAGAATACGGCAGTGGCGAAGGCGAACTGGACATAATCGGCGCCCGCAAATCTTAAGACTTCCTTTAACCCTAAAAAACTCTGAATCAGGGAAGAGAGCGCCAGGACAGGAACGCTCAGAATCAGTGAGATCCAAAAACGACGGCGAAATTCCTGCACCATTTGAGCATGATGGCCGGCGTGATCATGACCCTTATGATTTTTATGACCTCCTTCATGGCCGGCATGCAGTTCACCGGGGAGTTCTTTGGATTTCTTTTTCTGATCGTTGTACATATCGTTCCTAACGGGTCAAATTCCCCAAGTTCGCACCTGTTATTCAGACGATTGAGCAGGTTTTGGACAAGGATGAGAATAATGAATGTGGGCTAATTTCCACGTCCCACCAACCTTCTTCCAAACCATCGTTTCGTTCCCGGAAGCGCTGATGTCCTTACCTCGAAATTTGCCCTGGATCTTGTACTGGCGCGTCACCAGTGCTAGATCCCAACCTGGGGTGATTCGCACGTCCGAAAACTCAAGCTTCATGTCCTGAAACTCCATAATTTCCGGTTTGAGATGATTCTCAAAAACATCCTCCAGTCCAACATTGCGCACACTGTGTTCATAGAGAAGAACCTCCTCGGCGAGAAGATCTCTGATTGTCCCAACATCCTTGCTTCGAAATGCCTGGTTATACTTTTCTACCACCTCTGCCAAGTCCGATTCTTGGGCCAGCAGAAATGAGTTCAGCGTGATAAAGAGAAGCAGCACTTTGGGTAGCATCGTCATAAAAAATCCTCCTTATTTCTTGATCATTGCGAATGCCTTTCTTTCCACGACTGTTCAATCCAGCTTGCGTCCTTTGTACAAACTAAGGTTCCCAAAAACCGTGGTATAGCGAGCCGACTCGCATATGTCTTCAAATCCCACATCGCGGAATATCGTT
>JALLON010000448.1 GCA_027717925.1 Acidobacteria bacterium AH-259-G07
ATGGGTCTGTCCTCTTCGAACACGTAAAGCTCCTGGGGCCTTCCCTGCGGGTGGCGGATCTCGACCCTTTGACCGATATAGGCCGGGGGAAGCTCCCACAGGGCGCCCGCGATGGAGACCGTCGAGTCCTCCCTCACTTTGCGGCTGAGGGTGCGGTAAAAGACTTGATCCAGCTCCTGAGGGGTGGGGAGACAAGGCTGGATGCGGGCCAAAGAGCGCATATAGCGCTCCAGCGGGCGCTCACCGATACCGGTGTGGAGCCGGCGATGATAGCGCTGATCCAACCATTGATGCTGTCCTTTATGAATTTGGTGGAAGCCCACGTTTTTCGTGCCACGATGAATTAATTCAAGCGTGTGATGAGACATTCGAAATTGATCAGCAATTGATTGATAGAGTCAAATTAGCACCTTAATGCACACCAACACGCTAATGACCCACTGCCCGTGAATTGAGGGATAGATAGTAGAAGGACTAAAACTCGTATTTTTGTCACTCCCAAAAGCGCTATTCTCTCCGTATGCTATGGCAGACTGTCAAGAAACGCACGAAAAGGATTGATCACACGGGTATCATTTCAGATCTCTGTGCTTTAATTGGGTGCATGCGGCAATACCTCGATCTATTACAGCATATTCTTGATCATGGAGTAAGAAAAGAGGACCGCACCGGCACTGGAACTCTTAGTGTCTTCGGCCATCAGATGCGGTTCAATCTGGCTGAAGGATTTCCCCTGCTGACCACCAAAAAGTTGCATCTTCGCTCAATCATTTATGAGCTTCTCTGGTTTCTCTCCGGCAGCACCAACATTCGATACCTCAACGAACATGGAGTGACGATCTGGGATGAATGGGCCAACCAGGAGGGCGAACTGGGCCCTATTTACAGTTATCAGTGGCGCTCCTGGCCGGCTCCAGGAGGGGAACACATCGATCAGATTTCCAGGGTCATCGAGCAGATTCAAACCGATCCCGACTCCCGCCATCTTATTGTGAGTGCCTGGAACGTGGCCGATATCGACAAGATGAAACTCCCTCCCTGCCATACTCTCTTTCAGTTTTACGTCGTCAACGGCCGGCTTTCCTGCCAGCTTTATCAGCGCAGCGCTGACGTCTTTTTAGGAGTCCCTTTTAATATCGCCTCATATTCCCTGTTGACTATGATGATTGCGCAGGTCTGTAGGCTGGAACCGGCGGATTTTGTCCACACTTTTGGCGATGTTCACCTCTACTTGAATCACCTCGAACAGGCCAAGCTTCAGCTGACCCGCGAACCCAGACCCCTGCCACAGATGAGACTTAATGCGCAAGTCAAGTCGATCTTCGAATTCGAGTACGAGGATTTCACTCTCCAAAACTACGATCCGCATCCTCACATTCGGGCCCCGGTCGCAGTATGAGATGAGACTTTCGATTATCGCCGCAGTGTCCGCCAACCAGGTCATTGGGCGCAACAACACGATTCCCTGGAGGCTACCGGCCGATCTGAAGCGGTTCAAAAGTTTGACTATGGGGCACCATCTGCTGATGGGACGCAAAACCTTTGAATCGATCGGCCGCCCGCTGCCGGGACGAACCACCGTAGTGATCACCCACCGCAGCGATTACGCCCCAAAGGGAGTCCTTGTGGCTCATTCCCTCAATGAAGCAGTGAAGATGGCAAGCGGTGACGATGAGGTCTTTATCGCCGGGGGAGCACAGATTTATCGTCAGACGCTTGCTCGCGCTAACCGCCTCTACCTCACTCTCATTCATGAGGAGTTTGAAGGGGACACTTACTTTCCCGAAATTAATGAGTCAGACTGGCTGCTGAGCTCCAAGGAGGCCCGGGAACCCGATGAAGAAAACCCCTACCGCTACAGCTTCCTGGTCTACGATAAGAAATCGTGAATTCGTGCCTTCGTGTCGTCGTGCTGCGGTGCCGTGGTGCCGTCATGCTGTGGTGCTGTCATGGTGGAGTGCCTTGATAGTAGCTCGACAGCTCAAAGCTCACAGCTCAATAGCTCACAATA
>JALLON010000449.1 GCA_027717925.1 Acidobacteria bacterium AH-259-G07
GGGTCTTAAACCTGGCCAAACCGAGAAGGTCATTATCATTGGAGCTCACTATGACCATTTAGGTTTGGGAGACAAGACTTCTTTGGCCCCCGAGCTTATCGGTGAAGTGCACAATGGAGCTGACGACAACGCTTCGGGAACGGCGGGCCTGCTGAGACTTGCGCAGGATTTTGGTCGGACTTCTCCACACCGAGGCTTGCTATTCATCGCTTTCGCCGGCGAGGAGTTAGGTCTCCTCGGATCCCGCTACTACGCACAGCATCCCACGATTGCACTGGAGAAGACAATGGCCATGATCAACATGGATATGATTGGTCGAAGTGATGGAGATCTTCTGGTCGGTGGAGTGGGAACAGCTGCCGAGTTTAAGGGGATTTTGGATGACTTGCAGAAGACCTCTGTGCTGCAGTTTACTTATTCAAACAGTTTGCGCGGTTCCAGTGACCATCTTTCTTTTTCGCTCAAGAAGATCCCTGTGTTGTTTTTCTTCTCGGGTTTGCACAGTGATTACCACCGACCGTCCGATGATTGGGAGAGGATCGATTTGGTACGAACCAAGCAAGTCCTAGAAGTGGTGCATGGCACAATCGATCAGCTGGCTGCACTCGAGCAGCCTCCACAGTATGTGGATGTCGGTCGTCAAGATCATCTGGCCAGGTCAGCGGGTCGTGGACATGGCCCTCGTCTCGGATCCTTTCCTGACATGTCGTGGGAGTTAGATGGCGTTCGGTTCGAAGGGATTCTGGCTGGATCCCCGGCAGAGAAGGCTGGGCTGAGGGCTGGAGATATACTGGTCGGCTTCGACGGCCGGAAGGTGAAAAGCCTGTACGACTTTACGACTGCTTTGGGAACCAAAGTTCCGGGTGATGAAGTCGAGGTCGTTGTGCTGCGTGACGGTCAAATCATGCGGATGACCGTGCACTTGGATGCCCGGCTCGGAGAATAAATTGTGTTCAGATGAAGCCTTTTCCCTCCGGCAGGTGCGAAGCCGGTGATCCATCCTCTCGAGATAGAGCTTGCTTTAGAGTGATAATCCCGGCTCGAATGATTGCAGAGAGTCGCATGGACGGTTGAAGAAAGGCGCCATGAACCTTGAATGTCTGCTGTGAGAATTTGCTTAGAACAACGTCCATTTCACTTTGGACCTTCTCCATTTGAGAGCGCAGGAAGTCGAGCCTGCGCTCCAGGGCCTGATTCGCCTTCTCGGTCGTTTCCGCGATACTTCCCGTCATTTCGTGAATCACCTTTTCAATTTCCGGAAGTTTGCGGCCGGTTTCTTCCATCAGGCTCGCCACGCGATCAGCGAACTCGAGGACTTGGGCCGATTTTTGCGAAAGAAACTCCAGGCTCTGATCTAACTGCTGAAGTCCCGTGAGCAAACGAGAGATTGCGAACACCAGTAAGGCAGTTTGAACAATAATCAGCACCGCCATTGCCCAAACCAAGTAGGTAACCAACGTCGGGTCTTGGATGGTCATAAATATCAAACATATCACAAGAAGGGTCAGAAGGTTGGTGTAAACTCTTCACCGCGAGCTTATGAAAGGTAAGCCGGTTTCCGAATCTCGCACTACGATGACCGAGGTAGTGCTTCCCAACGATGGAAATATCCATGGAAACATTCTGGGTGGGAAGGTGATGCACCTTATGGATTTAGCAGGAGTAATTTCAGCCTTTCGGCATTGTCGAATGCCGGTGGTGACTGTCTCCGTAGACTCGCTCTGTTTTCTCCATCCCATCAAAGTAGGTCAGTTGGTCCTCTTGGAGGCTGTTGTGACTCGGGCCTTTACCACTTCGATGGAAGTAGAGGTTCAGGTGTTTTCTGAAGATCCCCTCAGCGGTAAACGGATGAAAACCAGCGCGGCCTTTCTGACCTTCGTCGGGCTGGACATGAACGGCAAACCCACTCGAGTTCCACCGCTGATTCCAAGAACACAAGAAGATAAGCGTCGCTATCGGTTGGCGCTTCGGCGCCGGCGCCAACGTTTGAGCGAGGCCAGGGCAGCAGGAA
>JALLON010000045.1 GCA_027717925.1 Acidobacteria bacterium AH-259-G07
AACGGCGGCTGGCACGTTTTGAAAGAGTTCATTAGGATAGGACGATTTCCTTTTTCGAGGAGATTGTATTTCGGAAGAAAAAAGCGGCGAGGAAGGTTTGGGGATGGATTAAAGGGCAAGAGAGGGGAGGAAGACGCAAGATGCGTGGCAAATATGTAGTGATGGTAGTTCTGGCAGCGCTGGCCATCCAGTTTATCTGGAAGGGTCGCTCGCGAGCGGCTCTCGAAGCGGCCGCGCAGCAGCCGGGCGGCGCGGAGACTATTCGCGCTAGATCTGCTCGCGACTTGGATTTTCAAAGGAACTACGTCACCGAACCCGGCGGAACTCCAGAGGAAAAGCTGTGGCAGGTGCTCGTGCTCATGGGTGTCCAGGACAAAGGACCCACTAACTGGGATGGTCGACTGGAGATCTCGAGTGGAGAAGTGCATGACGTGCAGGGCTACCGGTTCGAATTGCCCGACCGGGTTCTTCCGCAAGGCGGATGGGAGATGTCAACGCAAATCGTCCATATACTCTATGACTCTCCACTCGCGGGCCCGGGAAGCGCGGCCTCGGAGTCACGAATGCTGCCGAAAGGTCTGTTGGTTCGCGGGTCCGGCAGTGAGTCCGTGAAGGTTTCAGTAGCAACGGCTCAGGGCAGATTTTCGTTCCGACCAATGGACATGTCATTCGGCCGGGTGAAGAAACACTTAGGCAACCGCGTGGAAGTTCATCGAATCCCACCTGCCACCGATCTATCCGGCACTCCTCTGCGTCAACATGACTTCCCCTCCATCGCGGCTGGAGGAGACGATGTGCTGTGGGTGACGTGGTCGAGTTATCACGACCGCCGTGAGGAATTAAATTTCCGCCGGCACAAGGATGGCCGGTGGACGCGGCTCATTCCCGTGGGCCGCGCATCTGAGGATCTGTGGCGCCCGCAGGTGGCTACGGATGAGACCGGCAAGCCCTGGCTGATATGGTCGCAGCAGAACGATCACAACTGGGATATCTACGCGATGAGCTGGGCAGACAACGAATGGGGCGAACTTCATCGCCTCAGTAAGAACCCTCTGCCAGACATTGAGCCGCACCTGGCCCAAGGGCCCGATGGTGTGATCTATGTGGTTTGGCAGGACATGGTGGGGCACCATTCACAAATCCAGCTAAAGCACCTGCAAAAGGGTAAGTGGTCAGAAACGGTTACGGTCGCTTCGGGGGCCTCCAACAACTGGGAGCCCGCAGTGGCGGTAGGGAGCGACGGACGTGTGTGGATCACCTGGGACCGTTACAACTCCAGCTATGACGTGTACTGCCGCAGTTACTCCCCTGGCCGTGGCCTCTCCGAGGAAATGAAAGTGGCGGCAACGAATCGCTTTGAAGCGCATGCCAGTGTGGCGGTCGACCCGCTCAACAGACCCTGGATTGCATGGGAAACTGCAGGTGTCAATTGGGGCAAGGATCTTGGTGCAGCTTTGGGGCCGCACGCGCCGGGCAAACCCTTAGGAGGACGGCGGCGCATCGAAGTGGTGGTGTTCGACAACAATGAATGGAAGACGCCTGCGTCTTTCGCGCCCAAAGACACCCTTGGCATCGGAGCCACCGGGGAGAGCCGTCCGCTTCTAACCTTTGACCCCGACGGTAACCTGTGGATGTCTTTCAAGCGGCGCTACAGCCGCAGAACATACCGCCCCAGTGTCTTTTGGGAATCATATTTGACCCGCCTGGACGCAAACGGTTGGGCGGACCCTATTCTGCTGCCGAACAGCTGGACCAGGAAAAGTACACGTATGGGGCTGGCCTCAAGCAATGGCAGGCTGTGGGCCTTCTGGCCTAGTGAGAACCGGAATTATGCCTTTGCCAGCCGGCCGCTGCTCAACCGCGTAATTGCCGGTTCAGTGGTGTTGCCCGGAAAGAGCTCCCCGCCTCAATTGACAAAATATCAGCCTTCTGAGGAACGGGGGCCTTCAGTCCATCCGAATGAAGCTCGTGATGTGAGTGTCATCCGAAATCACAGGACCAGAGCAGCGGGTAAGAGCCTCCAAATTGTTCGTGGTGATCTTCATCGTCACACCGAGTTTTCCCAGGACGTTGGCGGCCTGGATGACGGCTCGCTGCCGGAGTTTTACCGTTACATGATCGACGCGGCGGAGATGGATTTTGGCGCCTCCACCGACCATCAAGCCGGCGGCACCGATTATTGGAACTTCATCACCCAAAAGATGAGCGACATGTACCATTTCCCGCAGCGCTTCGTCACGCTGTTCGCTTATGAGCGCAACCTCGGCAATCCGCATGGCCACCGCAACATTATTCACACCCAACGCGACTACCCCATTGTGCCTTTCTTCCAGCGGATCGACCCGCGCTTTATGCTCCCTGACACCCCTGACGGAGAGCTGCTCACCTTCAATAGCATGAGTTTCGGCAGCGGCATTAGGAACGATACCAAGCTTCTGTATAGGGAGCTGCGCAAGACTGGCGGCCTGGCCATTCCCCACACTTCCGGTACTGACAGCATGGGAACGGATTGGGGCGACAATGATGCCAACATCGATGCGGTGGTCGAGATTTACCAAGGCGCCCGGCAAAACTACGAGCACAAGAACGCCCCCCGCGGCATCAAGGATGGCGAAGAAAGTGAAGCCCTGGGCGGCTTCCAAGAGCCCGGTGTGGTCTGGAACGCCTGGAAGAAGGGCTACCGGCTGGGTGTTGTTGCCAGCTCCGATCACTACTCCACGCACATCTCTTATGCGATGGTTTACACTCCAGCCAAAGACCGCCAAGAGATCTTCGATGCCATCCGAAAGCGCCACACTTACGGGGCGACGGACAACATCATTCTGGAGTTTCGGATGGGTGAGCACTTTATGGGAGATGACTTCTCGACCAAGCAAAAACAAAAGATAAAAATCAAGGTGCGCGGCACGGACGTAGTGGATGCGATCCACCTAATTCGCGACGCCCGGTACATCTACAGAGTTTCGCCAGGCAAGCAGGAGGTCGAATTTGAGTACGTGGATAATGACGTGAATAAGGGCGAGTATTGGTACTATGTCCGTGTGGAGCAGAAGGACGGGCAGTTAGCTTGGTCCAGCCCCATCTGGGTTAAGTACGAATAGCAGCCCCACTTTCGGGGTTCGCCGCAGGTACCAATGTGCCCGGGGTTGAAGCCGAGCAAGTGGTGCAGAACCTGAAAAAATGTGGAGTACCGGCTTGAATACGTGCTCTTCTCGGATGAAGGATACGGACCAACCGCTACAGTTTTCAATCTCAAGAGGGGCGTCTCGAGTTTGAACCATCAATGAACTCGTGAACGCTCGAGGAGGACCAACCATGTTTAGTCATTCTCTATGCAGACTCGGCCGACGGGCTGAAGGCAGGCCATCGATTGTCCTTGCTTTCGGAGTCTTTTCGATCGCAATTTATCCTGTCCTGGCTGCAACTCAATTGGCGGAGTATCCTCTGGATCCACTCTCATCAAAAGAGTTATGGACGGTTTATGAAATCGTGAAGGCCTCGGACCATCTCAAGGAGGAAAGTCGCTTTGTACGGGTTCGCCTCCACGAACCACCGAAGTCCGAAGTGCTCAATTGGAATTCCGGCGACAGCTTTCGCCGAGAAGCTTTTGTGGTCATCAAGCAAGGTCCCCGGACCTTCGAGGCAATGGTGGATCTTTTGGGCAAGAAGGTGACCACCTGGAGGGAAATCCAGGGCGTGCAACCGCCAAGCAGCCGGGAGGACTGGCGTGCGATTGAAGCAGCCGTCAAGAAAAATCCGGATTGGCAGGCAGCCATGCATAAGCGGGGGATCACAGATTTCGATACTGTACGATGCGGTGGTGTTGCGTGGGCCTATCCCAAGACTGCCGAGGAGGACGGACGATATCTGGCCAAGGTTGTCAGCTTCGATCGACGTGGCGTCACGAACTCAGTAGGGCGACCCATCGAAGGATTGGTTGCCATCGTCGATGCGAACGAACTGGAGGTCCTCAAGGTCATCGATTCGGGGGTGGTTCCGATTCCAAAAGGGCCAGTGGATTACGACGAGAAATCAGTCGGAAAGCTTCGAGAAGTCCCAACGCCGATCTCTATCACACAACCTCAAGGCCCCAGCTTTCGCGTGGAAGGCCAGGAGGTGAGCTGGCAGAGATGGAATTTTCACTTCAGGATCGATCCGCGCGTTGGTCTCGTCATCTCCAACGTCCGATACCAAGATGGCGACAAACTCCGCTACATCCTTTACCAGGGCTCGCTCTCCGAGATCTACGTACCATATATGGATCCTGACCTAGGGTGGAACAATCGACTGTACCTTGATGTGGCCGAAAATGGGGGTGGATTCGCCGGTTCATTGGAGCCGGGCCTGGATTGTCCGGGTAACGCCGTATTCTTCGATACGGCTGTGGCCGACTCCAAGGGCATTCCCCAACTCGCCTCCCGCATCGCCTGTCTATTTGAGCGGTATGACGGGAGTATGGCCTGGCGGCACAATGACGCACGGGCTAATCACACCGAAAGCCGCAGGCGAAGAGACCTCGTTCTGAGGATGATTGCTACTCTGGGAAACTACGATTACGTGTTCGACTGGGTCTTTCAACAGAACGGCACGATCAAAGTCGCGGTGGGGTCAACCGGCATCGATCAGGTCAAGGCGGTCGCAAGCCGAACACTGATGGAGGACAAAGAAGGTTCAGCAACCAGGTATGGCCGTTTCCTGGCTGAGTACACGGTCGGGGTGAATCACGATCACTACTTTTGCTTTAGGCTTGATCTCGATGTTGAAGGCAGCAACAACAGTCTTCTACGCGAGGAACTCCAGACGGTTGAGCTGGCCAAGGATGGACTGCGAAAAAGGGTCTGGGTCGTCAAGCCGAAGATCGCTCGGACCGAAAATGAAGCGATGCTCAAGATCAATCTGGCGAAGCCCGCTCTGTGGCGAGTGATCAACCCCAATGTCCTCGGCCCCCTTGGTTATCCCGTCAGCTATCAGATCAAGCCCATAGGCAACGCCCTGCCTCTGCTCGCTCAGGAAGATTTCCCGCAGCGCCGGGGTGCTTTTACACAGTACCATCTTTGGGTCACGCCCTTCCGTGCGGATGAACGGCATGCTGCCGGGGCTTACCCCATGTATCACAAGAGTGAAGAAGGCCTACACAAATGGACCAAGGCCAATCGACGAATTGAAAACACGGATATCGTGGCTTGGTACACGATAGGATTCCATCATGTGGTTCGGGCTGAGGACTGGCCGATAATGCCGACCAGTTGGCAGGAATTCGAGCTGCGCCCCTTTGACTTCTTCCAGCGCAATCCTGCACTCGACCTGCCTAAGAAACCATGAGCAGCAAATATGCTGACCGAGCTCGTGGAGAGTCAAAATCTAAATCTATCTCATGGCGTTCCACACTACAAAATGCACCTCAAAAAGCCTGTGGCACCTGAATACAAATTGGGCCTGCCGATGCGATGTGCGGTCAATTAGGGACAGTTGACATCTCAGCCACTAGAGGATACAAGACTCAAGTTCCGCGGGACCGTCTACCTGTCCCGTCGACTTTACAAGGCGATAGTTGAGGTTTTGACCTGTGATGATCAGAAAGAAGTATGCTCCCACAGCTGCATGTCATCAGCCGGGTAAGATCAGTGAATGACAAGGTCTATTTTGCGGGTTTTGTTCTTGCAGCGGGACTACTGCTCTTTGTGGGTCGTAACCTGCTGCAGAGCTCAGCCCTTTTAGTATGGGGGCTGACTTTTGCTGGAACGACCGCAGTGGCAGTACTGGGTATGTCGTTGTACCGTCTTCAGGCCGCCTTGCGCACTAGCCGTCACGAACTGGCCAGGAAAGAGGTAGAGCTCGATTTCGCCTTGGAAGTGCAGCGTGCACTTTTTCCGGATCAACTGCCTCAGGGTAGAGGCTTGGAGTTGGCGGCTGCTTGCGTTCCGGCGCGAGGCATTAGTGGAGACTTCTATGATGTGCTTCAACTACCCGACGGTCGCTTGGTCTTTGCGATCGCAGACATTAGTGGAAAGGGAGTTTCGGCCGCGATCCTGATGGCCAGCTTGCAGGCTATGCTGCGGACCTCGGTAGAAATCCTTCGGTCACCGTCTAAGGTGTGCTCGAAGCTCAACCAGCATCTTTACAAAGTGACCGAGGAATCTCGATTTGCAACCCTTTTCTACGGCGAATGGCATCCCAATGAACGACGCCTGATATACGTCAATGCCGGACATGGCGTCCCGGTTCTGCTTCCTTCCGGTCGAGGCCAGCGCCTGGACAAAGGAGGCTTTCCCCTGGGGATCTTCGCCAGCTCTGAATATCAAGCTGGCGAGGTGTCACTGCGACCGAAGGATATGCTGGTTCTTTACTCCGACGGGATTACCGAGGCGGCTACAGCTGACGGTCGAGAGTTTGGCGTAGAACGCCTGGAAGCGGTTGTTTCCGCTCACCAAGAGCAACCCGTCGCTGAAATCGAGGCTCGCGTCTTTGAAGCAGTGCGCAGCTGGTCAGGTCAGGAGCCCGAGGATGATATGACGCTTGTCATTATGAGGGTCACTGAAGCTCACGGGGAGAACGTATGAATATTTTTGGACGTAGTTTTGGTGAACACTTGATGCGGCTGACGCCCGCGCTAGGTCTCGTCGGTGCGGTGTGGGTACTACGCCTTGTGCTTGACGCGACCGGTTTTCCGCACTGGTTGGTTAACCCGCTCAGCGTGACTGTGGCGATTGCAGCCAGCGTCTTGCTCGCAGTTTTACTTATTCATGTTCGCTGGTCCGGCGGCTATTCTGATGTGCTCTTCGCGAGCATGCTTCTGGCTGCATGGGGGCATTTTCTGATTGTCGCAGCCATTTTGTTCTCGGTCTTGACCGGGATCGAGAACATATACACCGCCCCGGAATTCTCAGGTCCTATGAGTGACCGCCTTCACCTGCGTCATATCTGTGGCCATCTGACTATCGGGATCGGACTCAACACCCTGCTTGGAGCTGCTATGGGTTGTTTAGTTCTTTGGCTACTTCGAATCCTTGTCCCAATGCGCCCACGCAGTTGAAGCCAGCCTTTTACGATTCCGAGCCACGGAGTGTTTCGAAAACGGGACGACAGCGAAAAAGATGCTTAAAAGGCAGTATGCTTGGATTATCGGAAGCTATTGATTCCAAAGTGCCGGAGGGGGGAGTTGAACCCCCACGAGTGTTGCCACCGGCCAGATTTTGAGTCTGGACAGTAAACGAATCATTAGGAAACATTAGTAAAAACAACCAAAGGCGGCAACGAGCGTGCCGATGACCTTGTCACTGAAGCTGTCGAGGTAGAGTGACTTCCAGTAGTGGAGCAGCGCTCCTTTCGCTCAAGCCCCTTCTTTTCTCCACCAGACCTCGGCGGACGGCACATCGGGTGCCACATCCAATTGCGCTTCCCATTGCTTCAAAATTTCACGATGTTCGGACACCACGGATTTATATTTTGGGTCCTGGGCGAGATTTTGAGTTTCTCCTGGGTCTTTCCGGGTGTCGAACAGCATATCGATCGGATCATCGCGGTAGGTAATGTATTTGTAACGTTCAGTTCTAACAACACGACCTTCGTCCCTGTAGACCTCACTAACAACATGATCGCGCCACTGGGAGGTTTTCCCTTCTAGAAGAGGCTTAAGACTGTATCCCCGCATCTTTGGCGGCGCCTCAATCCCTGCAAAGTCACACAAAGTGGGCACGATGTCCAGGCCACTGACCAGATGATGATCATTTACCCCGCCTGGGGGTATCTGGCCTGGCAGGGAAATGAGAAGGGGAACTTTCAAGGCGGCGTCATAGGGACTGGACTTGCGAACCATCTGATGATGAGCCAAGCCTTCGCCATGGTCAGAGGTCAGCAGGATCAAGCTGTTTTCATCCTGGCCGGTTTCCTTCAGCGCCCTGAGCAGCCGGCCGATTTCTCCATCGACTTGCTCGATGTGGCGGTAGTAGCTCCAGCGATAATAGCGCCAGTGCTCTGGTGTCCAGCGGCCTTTGGCCCCTTCGTATCGCTGGCGCAAGGCCTGGATGTGGTGTGCCTCATTCTGATCGAATTCAAAGTTGTCCGGCAGGGGAGGCACTTCATCGCCCAACTCCGGGTAGCGTGGCTTTTCCGGAACACTCATGTTCAATCGCAGCCACTCACAAATGTCGTGAGGCTGCAAGAATGAGGCCACCATCAGAAAAGGCCGATCGCGGTTACGCTCTCGCAAATAGGCCTCGGAGGCCATGCTCACCGCCGGATCGCAGACGTTTCCCTGACCTCCTATTCCAGTGTGCAGAACCTTGAATCCGGGAATGGTGAGGGAATAGCTTCTGGGCAGATGCCACTTTCCGGCATAAAGCGTTTCATAGTTGGAATTTTCTGAAAACCATTGACCCAGGTTTGGAATGGTGGATCGTATGGGTCGCTGGTTCCTGTAGACACCCGTCTCGGAAGACATGCGTCCGGTCATCATTGCGCTACGCGCCGGACTGCAAATTGGATTCGGAGTAAAAGACTGTCTGAAGCTGACGCCACGCTGTGCCAGGGTATCCAGTGCCGGAGTTCTTAGGTAGGGACAGCCGCCGGCTGCAACGGTGTCGATATGCTGCTGGTCGGTGATGATTACCAGAAGGTTGGGCTCTCTGGAAGGCTTTGGCCCCGCCCCCATTTTCGCCGAATGGCTTACGGAGAGGGCAACCATCGACGCTCCACCGAGCTTGATAAACTTGCGGCGGTTCAAACTGCGTTTCCGATCGCTGGTCTCTTCACACTGACTCATTGCTCTGAATCCTTTGTGTTTTAGTCCTTTTACCGGCTGGCAGAGCCGGCGGTTTCCAACACATAATTGGAGTCCAAGATATAAGCACGGGTAAAAGTGGTCACCAGGACCAGCCGCCGCTGCCTGTCCAGCCAATAGTCATAGGGGAGCATGCCGGGGCCCAACTGGACAAAATGATGAAGTCGCAAATCGCGACCTTCATGGTGAAAGTTCTCGACCCCCCGATAGAAGATGCGTTGTCCGCTGCGCCGCACCGTCAGGTTCTCCAGCAAATCAAAGCTGGGGGACTGACTCCGTTGGAAAGGCCATCGCTGAACGGCATCGAAAACAGACCAGTCAGAGCCGACATTTTTCACCCGGTTCATTTGCGAAACGGAATCGCCCGTTCTGAGCTCAATCCTGTCAGCTCTTCGACGACCCTCCAGACTATTGCTCAAAGTGGAGCTCAATCGATCACCGCGAAAAAAGCGGTTTTCCAGGTGCCAGTCGATTGGTGAGCCAAAAAGGTCGTTACGGCAGGTGATATCCGCATCCAGACTCTGCCGGATTCCACCCACATGAAGGATGGTTTGCCGGACACTCAAGCGGAAGGTGAGGCCTCCGGGTTCGGGGGTCCGTGCAAGACGGATGAGCCCGACATTTTCATTGCCCCTGTTGGTATAACCGTGACAGATCCAAATGCGGAAGGTATGTTGCCAGCTGCTGTGCGGATCAAATTCCTGCGAAACAGGGGGCCACTGTTTTAAACCGCCCAGTTTCGCGAGCACCGACGGGCTCAAGGGGTGAGCCACGATATTTCCCTCGAACTGGGGAGCGATCATCTTGCTCTGCATAACAATGTGGATATTTCCCTAATACTAAAAATAGAAACCTAGCACAAACCGGATAATTCAGGCAAACCTTCCTCGCTTCCAGAGGAACGCTGCTTCACAGGCCCGGGTAAAGGAATGGCCCTGTGCATCAAGGGCTAACCTGGGAAGAAACCGTCCTTTCTATGCGGATCAGACCGGTCTGGCCCAGCTCTCCGGCCACCTCTATCCGCACCGGCAAGAACATCCTGACAATTTCAGCATTGGTAAGCAAATGCTGCGTAACCCTGGACGTGCGCAATTCAGAGACGCCCGAGACAACGGCCAGAGGTAAGATGAGTTGATCAGCTAGATATTGGTCAATAGCTCCGTCCCTGGCGAGGAATTCCTCAAGTTGATCGAGCGTCTCGTCAGCCACGAGCTCAGCCGTCTTGCCTCGCGCCCCGAGGCTGTAGTAACAACACTGAGAGTTTTCGAATTCCCCTATCAGAAGCAACATCGTGCCTTTGAACGAGGAAGACAGTCGCACGACTTCGATCTCCACATTCCAGTTCTGATTCCGTAGTCTGTACAAGGCCTGCTTTTTCTGTCGCTCCGCCACTCCGATATCCAGATTGGATACACTTGAGATGCCGAGAATTCTAAGAAGAGCCCCCCGTTCGGTGAGCAAGAGCGGTGAGAGTCGTGCTGCGGTTCGGACCCTTGCATGAACGCGGCCACCACCTTCGGGATAGAATCCTGCCCGCTCAAGCTTCAATTGGATATCAAAACCGATCTTCTGCATGCAGCGAAGCCACTGTAGATCCAAGTAGTGGAAGCAGGGACTCCATGGCGTGTGAGTGCCGCCGCTCACGATTATAGAGGACCCGTCTCCGGCAAAGCCTAAAGGGAGTAGAACGGTTTGCAGCACCAGCGAGGTGGATCCCGCTGTTCCTATCTCCAGAAAAAATTCCCCCGATTGAATCCGACCAGGCTCGAAGACCAACGATAAAGATCCCAGCTGAGCACCTTCAACACGCGCCTTGCCGACCGCAACAGCTGCTTCCACTGCCTTCAGGTGCTGGGCCATCAAGCCTGATTTTGAGCGGCGGGCGCGAATGTTGACAATCCTTACTGGAGTTCCGGTTATTAAGGAAAGTGCCAGCGAGCTTCTGAGAACCTGCCCGCCCCCTTCCCCGTGCGAACCGTCGATCTCAATCATCTCTCCGCCTCTGACTTAGGGTGTATGAAAACACTGTCATTGTTCTCAATTCCCAGGGTATCGCACCGACGATGGGAACAGAACCGGCATCCACCTGTTGTGATAGGAGGATTCAGGTTAGGGGTGCACACCTGCCTTCGAAGAGAATTCGCGGTGGCGGAGCGGTTTTTCAGCGCGCTGCTGTGCGAACCGGGTCTCCTTCGTGCCCAGCGGCGGAGACCTGCCAGATGCCCTCCGCACCTTGACCGAAGACAATCCTGTCATTGGGTCCCCAGCTCGCACCCCAGGGACCCTGAGCGTCGCATAGGGTCACCGATACTACAGGCTCAGTTCCTAATGGAATAGACTGACGTACCCCTCGTGGCCTTCCTCTTGCAGACGATCTTTCGGGATAAACCGAAGCGCCGCCGAGTTGATGCAGTACCTGAGGCCGGCCGGTCCCGGGCCGTCTGCAAAGACGTGTCCCAGATGCGAATCGGCATGTCTGCTCCGCACCTCGGTTCGTACCATAAAGAAGCCCCGGTCTTGCCTTTCGACGATGTTCTCTGGCTCGAGGAGCTTTGTGAAGCTGGGCCAACCAGTACCGGAATCGAACTTGTCGATCGAACTAAACAGCGGTTCTCCGCTGACGACGTCCACATAGATCCCCTCGGCTTTATTGTTCCAGTACTCATTACGAAACGGAGGTTCCGTAGCGTCTTGCTGCGTGACCCGGTATTGAAGTTCGGTAAGTTTGGATCGCAAAGTGCGATCATCTGGTTTGCTGTATTCCACTTCCGCTTCTGTTGTCGAACTCGTCTCCAATAACTGGAACTCCTTGTTGTTGTTTTTCCAGACTCTTTCCAGAAACTGGTCGCGTCCAGAGTTGTATCGGTAGAATCGGTACCGGATCGAATGATTCTTGTAGTAGTTCTGATGATATTCTTCCGCCTTGTAAAACTTCTTTAGTGATCTGATTTCTGTAACGATTGGCCTGTCGAAGATCCCGGACGTCGCGAGTGTCTCCTTTGACTTTTCGGCGAGCCGCCTCTGGGTCTCATCGTGGTAGAAAATCGCTGTTCGATACTGCGAACCGCGATCCACAAATTGCCCTTCATTATCAGTAGGATCCACATGTTTCCAGAACACCTCAAGCAGCGCTGAATAGCTGACCTTGGTTGGATCGAAGATCACTTGCACGGCTTCGACATGGCCGGTCTTTCCTGAAGAAACTTCTTGGTACGTCGGATTCGACTCATCTCCACCGGCATACCCGGAAATCACCTCGGCGACTCCAGCCGCCTTTTCGAGATCCGCCTCAACACACCAAAAGCAGCCACCTGCGAAGGTGGCGATTGCTTTGTTTGCTGGAGTTGGTCTTTCGGGTTGGGTCAGGGCAGTAGCTGTCGGCCGATTCTGGGCAAAAAGAGGGATTAGAAGAAAGGAAGCAACTATTAAAACAACATATTTCATTTGGTTAGACTCCTTTATTATTTTATCGCTTATCTATAAGTTGTGTGCTTCTGTAGATATAGTCCCAGCCAAGCCCCATCCGTTACACTTAGATGTAGAAAAGTCTTTGTGGTGTCATCAAACAGAGCAATCACATTGCGCAGCGGGTGGCACCAGTCACCCCCCCATCGGCACCAGCCGCTTGAGTTCTTCAAACCACTTGAGGACGACGTTGAGCACTGCAACCGAGTGACGCTCACTCTACCCAACAACGGTGGCATCAACTTACTCCCTATGGACCGCAGAGCTCATCCCTTTGGTACTTTATCAAGTTTTTCGCCGTGATACTTCCCTATTTCGAACAGAATGATTGGAGCTGGCCCGGATTCTTTTCCGATCGTTTCGGAGATCATCGGCGAGTGCCCGGTTACTCAGTGAACCAGTCACTTTACAATTTTCGAAAGGCTAACGGAATTGAGCGAAGACCGAATGAGTTTGTGCTGAAGACGTTCCATAATGTCTACAACTCCATTCTCCAGACCCGAACGGGACACTCGATTTGCAAGTCTACCGTTGGCG
>JALLON010000450.1 GCA_027717925.1 Acidobacteria bacterium AH-259-G07
CCGGGTGCGGAGACGGCGGCGGCGGATTTATGGCGAAGACGTCAAAAGGGAGCTGAAGAGGATTTGGGACATGCTGGACTATCTGTGCGGGAAGCGCCTGGCGGCGGCTTTGCCGGCGACACTGGAAGCGCTGGAACGACACGGAGAATTGAAGATGAGCGCGGAGGTGCGCGAGAAATTACTTTCCGTGAGCGCGGCGACGATTGACCGGATGCTGGCTGCGGAGAAGAAAAAACTGCGATTGAAGGCGCGCTCAGGCACCAAGCCGGGGACCTTGCTCAAGCAACAGGTGGCGGTGAGAACGTTTGCCGATTGGGATGAGGCTCGCCCCGGTTTCGTGGAGGTGGATTTGGTGGCCCATGAAGGGGGCCAGGCTCACGGGGATTATGCCCAAACCCTGGATCTGACCGACGTTTCGACGGGTTGGACCGAACTGGCGGCCGTACCCAATAAAGCTCAGGTGTGGGTGTTTGAGGCGCTGGAGCGAGTGCGGCAGCAACTCCCGTTTCCGCTGCTGGGATTGGATTCGGACAACGGCAGTGAGTTCATCAACAATCATCTGTGGCGATACTGCCGGCAAGAGCAGATCACGTTTACGCGCTCGCGACCTTTCCGCAAAAACGACAACTGTTTTGTGGAACAAAAGAATTATTCGGTGGTGCGACGCTACGTCGGATACGCCCGCTATGACCGGCAAGCGCAGGTCCAGTTGCTCAACGAGTTATATGAGCGGGTACGTCTGTACGTGAACTTCTTTTTACCCTCCCAGAAACTGAAGGAGAAGGTGCGACGAGGAAGCCGAGTGCACAAACGCTATGATCGGGCCCAAACTCCGTACCAGCGGGTGTTGGCCTCGAAGGAAGTTTCGGCCCGCGATAAAAGGAAGTTACGAGCCCAATATCAAAGACTGAACCCGGCCGAACTGCACCGCCAGATCCGGGATCTTCAGGAGAAGCTCCTCTGGTTGACTGGCAGAAAGCGGTCGGCCGGGGCGGTGGACGCTACCAGCACGGATAGAAAAGCGCCAAGCCGGAGAGGGCGAGGATGAGCTCAGAGGTCTGCCCTGGATGCCCCCGCTTGGCCTTCCTCAGAGAGGCACCCAGGAAAATGGGGTGATCGAACGATTGAACCGAAGGCTCAAAGAGCAGAGGATGGGCGGGAAGACAGACCGAAACACGGAAGAGTTCCGATGGGCTGGAGGTGACTGTGTTGACCTCTAGGATGAGCCCAGAGCTCTGCCCTGGATGCCCCCCGCTGGGTCCTCGAAGAGGCACCCAGGAAAATGGGGTGATCGAACGATTCAACCGAAGGCTCCAAGAGCAGAGGATGGGCGGGAAGACAGACCGAAACATGGAAGAGTTCGATGGGCCGGAGGTGACTGACCTCTACCATCGGCAGTGGATTTCACAGTCCGGCCCAGGCCCGCCGGCAGGCTGGCCGGGCTGAGAAGGGCTCGGTAGCCGGAGATTCGGGGGTACCTGAGTATCGGGCCGGCATGAGATCGTTGCCTGTGGGCCAATCTGGCGAAGATTTTTTCTTGAGCGAGGGCCTCGAGAGTGAGAAAAAGCACTTTTGGGCAATTGTAACGCGTCACAATGGATTTCCTCATCGTCCCACCTTGGCGTCCAGCAACTTTCTCAAGCTGCTCTAACCCTTCGGCATGCCATCGCCCCCAACATCGAAGCACGGTGCTCGCCAGTGTCAAGGGTTCCCTCACTTCACTCGGCTGCTTCGCAGCCCTTGACCCTGCCTGCGCTCCGTGGTCTGCAGGCCTTCATGGCGATGAACATACGGGACCGTCCTGCCATGTCCACGAGCCGGAACCGGCGGTACACAGGGATAGGATACTTCGCTGTGTAGGCCGGGCAGGTATCCTATCCCCGCACTCCTTGAGGCGAGCGAGTTCGGGGAATCGGATCGATTTGACCGAACCCAATTCTGGAAAATCGCCGAGAATATCGTGGAAGGTTACACATCCATGCAGGTAAACTGGTGTTCAACGAACCGGAT
>JALLON010000451.1 GCA_027717925.1 Acidobacteria bacterium AH-259-G07
ATTGATCGCTGATGAAGAAGGACTGGATGGTAGAACTTGCCTCTCATTACGCAAAGGCTCGGGACGTATATCCTCAAGACCGGCTGATGATCCTCTTTGACATCGACGGTACGATTTTAGATATGCGCTATATGGTACTCCGCGTTCTGCAAGCCTTCGATAAAGAACATGGCACTCGTTTTTTCCGAAAACTCCAAGTCTCGGATATCACAGTACATGAAAATCAAGTGGACCGTCTTCTGGCAGAGTTAGAAATTCCGCCCCAGAAACAAAGAGAGATCCTAGACTGGTATAATCAGCAGCGCTGGTCCTCCCACTATATCCTTCACTCCCACATTCCCTTATCTGGGGTTCTCGAGGTTATTCGATGGTTTCAACTTCAGCCAAATACATTTGTTGGCTTAAACACAGGACGACCTGAATCACTGCGGAGCGATACCTTAAGGTCCCTGAATGGGTTGGGGAAAGAGTATAAGGTTCAATTTGCCGATGAATTGCTGCGCATGAATCCTTCCGGATGGGAACAAGAAGTAGGAAATGCAAAAGTCGCTGGGGTACGCCATTTCCAAGCAGCAGGCTATCGTGTCTTTGCCTTTGTCGATAACGAACCTGACAATTTACGAGCGGTCTCCCAAATCAATCCTGATCAAGAAATTCTCCTGCTGCATGCGAATACGATCTTCGAATCCAAAAGGACCAGACTACCTTCAGACCTCCTGATCCGCTTTCCCTGAACAAAGTGTCAGAGGGCTTTTGTATTCAAAGAATTAAGCCCAAATGAGTGCATCACGGCAGGAAGCCGTGATGTGATTTTATTTTGCCCCCGGTTTGGGGGGCGAGGAGTGTGGTCTTATGCCCCAGATGCAGCTTCCCGTCTTTGCGCCCGGCCTGAACTTGATCAACCGGCAGGTGGGTTACGAGAAAAGAGAGGGCTGGGTGTATTACTTTTTAGGTCAACTTCCTTTGTACTCTCATGAGGAGGCGGATGTGAGGGCGTTTCGATTGATCAGCTGTAAGGTGCCACTTTATTTGGAGCCCTTTCGATCACACTATTTGAGCCCACGTCGCGCGTGTAAGAAGTCTAGAATGGCCTGTGGATTCTATGGAAACCCACTGTACACCTTGTTTTTCTCCCTTTGGCTTCCCACAGACTCCACAGGCCCTACTGCTACGACTGCTATAAATTAACTTGATTGAAAATTGCCGATTTCCTTGACAATAATGTGTAAGTTTACATCAGCAGCCAGCTGGTGGTCAACGCCCACGTCAAGCAGGCCCAGGTCGTGCGTGCTTTCGGGGTGAGTACGATCAGTGTGAAACGAAGCGTGAAATGCCTGAGAGAGAAAGGAATGGAAGGATTCTTTGAAAAGCGAAAGGGGCGATCTGCCCATGTGCTGACGCCGGAGGTGGTGGAGAAAGCGCAAAAGCTGCTGGATGGAGGCTGGAGTACTTCGGAAGTGGCCGAAAAACTGAGCCTGAAAGCGAACACGCTGCGAAAAGCCATCCAACAGGGGCGTGTCAAAAAAAACGGAGCGGCCCGGCCGAGCGGGTAGGGAAAAGCAAAAGCGAGCGCAATGAGGAGGACAGCCGGGCAGCGCTGGGGGTAGCCTGCACCCGAGTGGGGGAGCGAGTGCAAGCTGCTTTGGGCAGGCTGAGAGGAGCGCCCCCTGTGTTTGAGCCGGGCCGAGATGTGCAGGCGGCCGGGGTTCTATTCGCCGTTCCCGCCCTGTTAGTGAACGGGCTCCTTCAATTTTCCGACAAATATTTTAAGCCTCTAAAAGGCTACTACAGCCTGAATTCCCTGTTGCTAATCCTGGCGTTTATGGCCTTGCTGAGGATGCGATCGCTGGAGCGGATCCGCTACTGGGACCCGGGAGAACTGGGCAAATTGGTGGGATTAGATCGGGTTCCGGAGGTGAGGACCCTGCGCCGGAAAGTGCAGCGGCTGGTGGGCAAGGGGGATGCCCCAGGGTGGAGTCAACACTTATCCCGACACTGGATGCAAG
>JALLON010000046.1 GCA_027717925.1 Acidobacteria bacterium AH-259-G07
GCTTTGACTTTCTTGGAGCCTTTCAGCTGGACTTCTCGCGCTCTATCGATTCTCAATTCTCACTTCTGACTCCTGACTCCTGTCTCCTGTCTCCTGTCTCCTGTCTCCTGTCTCCTCGCGCCCTCCCACTTGTCAGATCCCTTTGTTAGGATGTCGCTGCATAAGTTAGGAAGGGATACATGTTCCGATATTGTTTAGTCTTGCAGTTACTTTTTGTTTTTCTTCAGACATCGATAAGGGCCCAAACGCGAGCGCCTGAAGTCGAATACAACTGGGACATCTCGGCTTTCTTTGCAGTCAGTGGATTGGGCGAGGAAAGTTCCCTGACTCCAGTCGAGGGGGGCACAACCACCATTACTAAACTGGATTTTGATTTGAGCTATGCAGGAGGGTTTCGAATCGCAGAATATTTGGGAGAGCATTTCGCGGGCGAGTTCGAGTATGCTTTCGCGAACCAACCCATGTCTCTCACTAGCGCGCCCCTCGGGCTTCCCCGCTTGGACTTGGATCACAAGATTCACAAATTCACCTACACCGCGCTTATTTATCCGATGGACCGTCAGCGCCGGGTTCATCCTTTTCTTGCCATTGGGGCCGGAGCATCCTACTATCAGATCTCCGATGACTCGAAGCGACGGGCCTCACAGCAGGGAGTGGAGCTGGATAATGAACTGAAATTTGCCGTTAGTTACGGTGGAGGTATCAAGGTTCAGGTGGAACGTCACTGGGGTCTGCGCTTTGATGTTCGCAACCGTGTCACCAGTGTCCCCGATTTTGACCTCCCTCCAGAAGCTCCTTTGCTTCCAGACGGTACAGTGGGAGCCGGCTTTCGCCCAGACGGTATTCTCAACAACTGGCAGGTTAGCGCTGGTTTCATCTTTAGCTTCGGTCGACGCTACTAACCTGTCCCCGCTTGATTCCTACTCCCTCACACGGATTGTCAATCAATTACGCTGAGGACTTACAGAATCCACAGGATGGTTCGTCCTTTCTGCGCTGACCGCATCCTAATAGAATGTTCTATTTTTGGCTGACCCGATAGGAACAAGCAGATGCTCAAATACTGTGCAGCATTGTGGGTGCTTTTCGCCTTTCTTTCTTCTTGGGCAAGGGGACAAATTTTACACAACGAAAATAAGTGGGAAATCTCTGTTTTCTTTGGCCTCAGCGCATTGGGTGAAGACACTTTTGTGACTCCAATCGAGGGAGGGACAACCCAAATGGTTGGGCTGGAGTTCGAATCGAGCTACCTGGTGGGGGCTCGAATCACAGAAAACCTGGGGCAGCATTTCGGCGCCGAGTTGGAGTACGCTTTGGCAAACCAACCCGGATCCTTTGTCGACTTGCGACCGGACCTCACCCGGTTGGACTTCGATCACAAGGTTCACACATTCGCCTACAGCATCCTTGTATATCCGATGAACCAAGAGTGCCGCATCCGTCCCTTTGGTTCTATCGGGATCGGAGCGTCCTTCTTTCAGATTTCCGGTGATGGGCAGGGACAAGCCTTAGACAAGGGAGTCGAGCTGAAAGATCGGTGGAAGCTTGCCCTCAGCTATGGAGGAGGTGTCAAGGTCCATATCAATCCTGGTTGGGGTTTTCGCTTCGATTTTCGCGACCATGTCACTGGCGTTCCTGATTTTGGACTTCCCTCCCAGGCACCCCTTCTCGAAGGTAACAAAACAGGAGCAGGCTTCCGTCCGGATGGCAACTTCCACAACTGGCAGATTAGTGCCGGTTTCATGTATTCTTTCAGTATCCGCTAACAAGGTCTGACCCCTGACCCCCCTTCAATGCGTCATGGAGTAAACGATGTAATTGATGCCAAGTTGGAAAGCAAGGTTGGCATACTCACGCGGGTAAGCTTCTACCTCGGCCCATTCCCAGGCGTCTCCCAAGTCAACATTGTGATTGATCATCACCATCAGACGTCCATTCTCATCCTGGATTCCCATGTATCGAGGTTTATAACCTCCCTTTTCCCACGTCCTTCCACTATAGACAAACTGAAGGCCAGGGATTTGGATCAGCTTTTTAATGTCGTAATAACAATGAAAGATCGGATGGGTGATCGAAAGTTCGACCGGCTCATACTCTGGAAAAACCTTTTTGATTTGGCGGTAAAAGTTCTGCCATTCATATTCCCCATGAAAGTCATCCACTACCAAGAAGCCACCTCGGAGCAAGTATTCCCTCAATTGGGCGGCCTCCTGGTCGGATAAATACATGTAGCCCACTTCCACGGCGTAGAGGAAAGGATAATGGAACAGCTCAGGTTCCAAGACCTGGAGAGTGCGGTGCTCGGTGTTCACAAAACCGAAATCGGTGAGTTTTCGCAGTCCGTAGAGAAACTGCCGGTCGGCCTTGGGATAATCGACAGCCCAGGCCGATCCCATCCATCCTTCTCCAGAATAAATGAGTCGTAAGAAGGTAAATTCGGGGCGAATGGAGTACTGCCTTTCATGGGGTCGGTCGTCGACCCGCGCTGCTGAAAAGCCAACAAAAACAATCCACAGCAAAAGTCTTGCCCGCATGTTGCTTCTTATAATTATATCCTGTATTCGATAAACTTAGTTTTTTTTGACTCTGATAGTTGATTGATCCAAGGGGTTCTTGATGAGATGGCGTGCGTCTGACCGATATCCCATTATTTCCCTTCTGCTACTGATCGTTACAGCCCTCCAGCCTGCGGAAGCTAAGGCTCAGAGACTGGCCGACACAGATCTGGAGCAGCTGGCTCTCGAACTGAGTGAACCCCCAGGCCAATTCGACACCGACAATTTGATCTCCAATGAGGCCTCTTACCTACAGGTGCTTCCTCAACTCAAGGAGATCGCCGAACCCGGGCAGGCCTATTTGGGAGTTGGACCCGATCAGAACTTCACCTACCTCGTTCATGTACGACCTGCCTTGGCCATGATAGTTGACCTGCGCCGCGATAATCTCTTGGAACATCTTTATTTGAAGGAACTTATCGAGGTTTCTGGCAACCGTTGGCAATATCTGTCGTATTTGTTTGGAAAACCCCTTCCCACCGGCTTTCGGCCCGATCCCGCGGCCGATGCCAGTGTTCTGGTCAATCACTTGCGGAGCTTCCCTTCTGATGATGATTTTTTCGGAAAAAGCTTTCTCGAAATCTGGTCCTCCATTCGACATCGATTCCCTCGCTTGACGTGGGATCAGGACCGCGTCACTTTTTATCAGATCGCCCTGGCCTTTTTCAAAGAAAACTTTCAATTAAGGTACCGAAGTCATGGCCGCCGACCTCGCCCCTACTATCCCAGCTACGAACAACTAATGACACAAAGCAATCAGCCAGGTCAAATGGGACATTATTTGAACTCCGAGAGCGATTTTCGGTTCTTAAAAAAGATGCAAACGGAGAATCGAATTATACCGATCGTTGGGGACTTGGCAGGTCCAAAAGCGCTTAAGAGCATCGGGAAATACTTGAAAAAACAAGGGTATGTGGTCTCGACTTTCTATGTGTCAAATGTGGAGTTTTACTTGTTTCGAAAGGGCCAATTTCCCCACTTCGTCGCAAACGTAACGGAGCTGCCCACCAACCAGAACAGCGTGTTCATTAGAAGCTACTTCAACTACTGGCGAGAGCATCCGGAGACTGTAGCCGGCTATTACGTCACTTCCCTGCTGCAGCAGATCCAAAGCTTCCTAAAGCTTCACCAAGCGAGGCCCTATGAAGATTATTGGGATGTCGTGAGCAGAGACTACATCCCCACGCAGCCCCCAGACCACAGACCATAGCCAGGGGCCAGGGGCCAGGAGCCAGGAGTCAGGAGCCGGGAGCCAAGAGTCAGGAGTTTAATTATCAGTGAAAATCCGCTCAGATCCGTGTGATCCGTGATCCCAGAACTCAAAACTCACGACTCAAGACTGCAGTGCCGAATCAGTTGCTTGGCGAGCCGAGGAGCTTCGGTATCGTGCTTCAAGTAAACGAAAGCCTCTCTTTTCTGCGACGCGATCCACCGAGCCCACTCTTGCAGCTCGTCTTCCGAATATTCTGACTTTCGCAGACGGACGTAGACAAATGGGGCCGTCACTGTCCGAAGCGCTGGACGTTCATCCGACTCAGCCACCACCAGTGCGACGGCATGTGCTTCAAGCAACTCAAAGGTGTTGTCGGTAAGCCAGGAAGGATGACGAAATTCAAAAGCCAAAGCTGCTTTCTTAGAGTACTTCTGGAGGAAATCCTCCAGCACTTTCTTATCTTCACGAAAATAGGGAGGAAGTTGAACCAAGAGAGTCCCAAGCTTATCGCCCAATGGGGCAGCACCTTTCAAAAACCACTCCATGGCATCGTCAACATTTCCCAATCTGTTTTTGTGTGTAATCTTCTGATTCAGCTTGAGTGTGAAACGAAAATGTTTCGGGACCTGTTCAGCCCAATGCCCGGCAGTGGTTTCTGACGGGGAGCGATAGAAGGTGTTGTTGATTTCAGTGCTCGAGAAGTGTTGAGCGTAGAAAGAAAGATAGTGCTTGGCAGCGAGTTTTTCGGGATAAAAAATACCTTTCCACTCCGGATAAGAAAATCCGGAAGTGCCAACGTAGATCATGGAAACTCAATTTAAGCCATGCGGAAGCGAGTGGGCAACCTCTTTCATCCAAATTTGATGACAAACCTACTGACTTTCCTTACTTAATGTGCTAAAAAGTAAGCAGACCTCGCCGGGAGGGACCACAATGAAAATAACTACATTTGCTGGTTTAGGCCTTCTGACGCTCTATTTTGCGGTCGCCTGTTCGCAAGAAGCTCCCCCCACGGAGCCGGCGCCGCCTGAGACCGCTGAGGAGCCCGAGGCAGAAGCCGAAAAAGGGGATCTCGTCGCAGTGATCAGCACCAGGAAGGGAGACATCGTAGTGAAGTTGCTCCCTGAACTTGCACCCGAAACTGTCTCTCAATTTGTGCAGCTTGCCAAAGCAGGATTTTATATGCGGACCACTTTCCATTATGTTAGTTCGGGATTCATTTGGGGGGGCGATCCGTTTTCCAGGGACAACGACCCTGTGAACGACGGTCTGGGAAACGCTGGGGAATGGGTTGAGTCCGAGTTTAATAAAGACCACAAGGTGGAACGTGGCTGTGTGGGAATGATGCGTAAGGACAATGACCCGAACTCCTCCAGTTGTCAGTTTTTTATCGTGTTAAGGCGAAAGTCAGAGTGGGACGGCAAATACAACATTTTTGGTGATGTGATTGAAGGAATTGAGGTGGCTGATGAGATCTCAAAGGTTCCACGGGTCAAGAATAATCGGAAGCTCGCCAACCGGCCGGCAGCCAAACAAATCATCAGGCGCATAGACATCGAACGGCGTCAGCCGGAGGAAGTTACAGAAGAAGCCTCGTAGCCCGCATTATTCATAGGTTCTCGTCACGAGCCGCTCTGAGAAATGCGGGTTAGGAGCCAGTCGATTTTGCCGATTGGAGAGTGAGCTTCCGAATAAGGGCCTGCCGATGAGAGCGAAAAATCTCTCCTTGACGAAGAATCTTGTTCTCAGATTCCACGTGGTTGAACTCCAAGGTTTCTCGGATAAAAGAGACAACTCTGGCCAGATAAAGAGGCTTGAGAGCTTCCAGAATCTCGAGCTTCTCGGCACGATTTTTGGACCGGTCATAGGCGCAGAGAAAATCGTAAACGATGCTCATCCACAGCGAGCTGGACAGTCGAAGCCGCTGAGCTTCAAACATTTGTTTCACCCTTCGTCCCCTCTGGTGAGGAAGAATCCGGAGGATTAAACTCTTGCTGGATGCAAATTCCCCAATTGCCTGTCGCTTCATACGCTTATAATCGATACTCAATCCCTGAGGTTCAGTGACCGGTTGGACACAGCCATATATGGGTGGTATATCGGATTGACTGAAGTTTCCGCTCCATTGGTCTTTTGATTGCAGCAGCCTGGTGAATAAAGTTTCGACAACCTGCGTGAACATCGGACCCAACTTGGGAGCACTGGGTTTGTGAACTTTGCAACCCAGTGCCACCTGGGCCACGCGAAAATTCCCAAGGAGAGCCTCAATGGTCATGAAGATGTCGATCCCATATTGACGAACATTCTCTTCCCAGGTCCTAGTGCGCCAATGATCCATGAGTCTTCCGGAAAAAGCGAATTCGCCTCCGATCGGTTGACGAACCTTCTTGCCCAACAAACCGTAGATCAAGGGATAGCAGAGATGGTTGGTAATCGTTCCATCGTACTCGTTTCGACTGTAAATCGGTGCTGCGAAGTCATAGCCATTGACGACCGGTTCGGCCAGAGAACGAGGCCAGCTGGGTTGAATACTGCGTAGGTCGGCATCCACGACCACGACTACTCTCGGTCGATAAAAGGACAGGTATGTAAACAAGTTATACAAGTTGTTGCCTTTTCCTGTGACTCCCGGAGGCGTTGAAAGGTAGACCTTGGGCACCCTACCGCTTTCGGCTTTCAGGAACACATCCTTGGTGCCGTCTTTAGAAAAGTTGTCGGCGTTGATGATAGCGGTATTAAGGTGAGGATGGTATCCTTGCAATCCCCTTGCAACTTGGCTGGCCACGAAGCCAATGTTGTCGGCCTCGTTGTAAGAGGGAATTGCCACAACCAGATCGACGGGCCGGCCATTGAGATCGTTCTCGACGATAAAGTTGTGTTTTCTCATCGCTTCTACCGCCTTGATGAGCGATCAGGAAAGAGCGGTCAAGCGTGTGACCGGACTTCCTTATACCAAAGGTCTCTGACCTTTAACTATTTAGATGCATTGAGTTTCTTATTGACTCAAATTGATTGAACAAACTTCTTTCTTGGCTTCATCGACTGTTGGCCAGCTAATAAGAAAGCAACCCCTTGACGCACAATAAGATGCGATTGGACAAGTAAGATTTCCTGTCAATTCGATTGGCTTTTTATTAGAATCGGATAATGCAAGATGAGTAAACAAGGCAAAAGTCCCAAGCATCGTCTCAAGAAGGCGCTTCCTGTATCAATAGAGTCAGCTCTATTGGGGCCGAAAGAGCAGCTCGTCGCCTCTGTGCGCAAAGTCTCTGAAGACTCAGTCGAGCTACAGCTTTCCAAACCGGGCTCTCAGTCGGCCCTCAAACGGGGAGAACGAGTCCGGCTAAAATATTGGGATGAAGAAGCGGTGTACTTCAGTGATGTTGAGGTCATGGCAGTCACCGGTCCCAGGAATGAGCATGTGACCACCTCACTGCCCAGTGAACCGGTGGCGCTGCAGAGGAGGGAATTCTTCAGGGCTAGATCGCCGGTCTCTTTTTCGTTCTCCGTCGTTCAAGCTGCTAATAGTCGGCTTGTCTCCGGAGAAGTCCATCCCTCCCAGTCCGTGAATATTAGTGCCGGCGGACTGCGATTTGAATCTACTCTTACGCTGAAGGCAGGGGACGAAATAGAGTTAAAACTTGATGTGTCCCCATCAGAACAACTGAGTATACTTGCAAGGGTCGTAACGTCCCAGAGGGTCGAACATGAGGGAAAGTATTCGAATTCGATAGGCGTCGAGTTCTACGGCCTTACACCAGAAGAGCGAAACCAAATCGGGGAATTCGCGGCTGAAACTCAAAAGAAAAAATAGCTGGAGAGGGGCCCCGTCTTTAAAGACACGGCCCCTCAAACAATCTCTTGATTTCTCCCTTGGTGACCTTACCCATTGCGTTGCGGGGCAGTTCGTCCAGCAGCAAGAGACGGGTTGGTATTTTATAGCTTGCCAGCTCCTTTTTTGCCCAGAGGCGCAGATCATCAAGTGACAATGAAGAACCCGCCTCTGGTATGACGGCGGCACCGACTCTTTCGCCCCATTCCCGATCGTCGACACCCACTACAGCACATTCTTTTATCGCTGGATGAGTTCTTAATGCCTCTTCGATCTCTAAAGCGGAGACTTTGTAACCCCCGGTTTTAATAATATCTACCGAACTTCTACCCAGAATCCGGTAGTAGCCTCTTTCGATTACCGCCGCATCTCCGGTGCAAAACCAGCCATTACGGAACGCCTTTCGAGTAACTTCCGGCTTCCCCCAGTATTCCGGAAAAACAATGGGCCCTCTCACCTGAATCTCTCCTGGTCTTCCTTCCTCCTTTATTTCCTGACCCGATTCATCGACGACTCTTACTTTGACGCCAGGCAGTGGGACACCTACAAAGCCGGGCCTTCGTTCGCCATGAAGAGGGTTAGACAACACCATACCGATCTCAGTCATGCCGTAGCGCTCCAGTAAAGTGTGTCCAGTTATTGCTTTCCATTTCTCAAGAACAGTCACGGGTAAGGCTGCTGACCCCGACACCATTAAACGCAAGTCAGCGCAAGCCTTGGACATCCTTTTTTGTTCTTCTACCGTTGCCTTATCCCAGCTTGCAATCAGTTTCACGTAAATCGTAGGAACTGCCATAAACAGTGTTAAATCACTATTGACAAACCGATCCCATACTTTCTCGGCATCAAACTTGGGCAATATCTCACAGGTTGCTCCCGCCCATAAAGGACACAACAGTGTATTGACAATGCCGTGCGTGTGATGAAGGGGCAGCACATGCACGATGTGATCATCGGCTGTCCATTCCCAGGCGTCTATCAGGGTTTTGATCTGCGCCGTTATGTTTTGGTGCGTCATGACGACCCCTTTGGGTGCGCTGGTTGTGCCGCTCGTATACAAGATCATGGCCCTGCCATCCACATTGACATTTGGAAGGGACGGTTCCTTGGTGTTGGCAGCCGCTGAAGTTAAAAGAAAACCAGCATTGTGGCTCTTGGCTGTCGGGCGCAATTTGTTTTCAAACACTGGATGGGAGACAACAATTTGCGGAGTGGCATCACGAATTACATATTCTATTTCCGGTCGAGGGTGAGAGGGACAAAGTGGAACCGCAATTCCTCCTGCCTGCCAGATCCCCCACTGCACTGCAACATAATCGAAGCTCGGAGGAACCATAAAAGCAACCCGCGCTTCCCCCAGGTCATGTTTATCCGTGAGTAAGCACGAAGCTACCTTTTGGGCAGCAGTAAGTAAATCAGCATAGCTGTATCTTCCCTGTCCATCTATAATGGCGAGCCGCTTATGATGCCCTGCCGCCCTTTGCATTAAGGGAAGGCTCAAATCACCAAACATCTTCTGCTTCTAAAGGCCCCTTGCCTCGCATCAGAAAGAGGTAAATGGAGAAGGAAGCTCCTGTGGCAAAGAACCAGGCTCCGTTAAAGAGGAATTCCAGTGTGGGATGGGCTTTCCCGGCCAAAGCAATCAGAATGCCCACCGCCATAGCCAGCAGGGCTTTATTGTTGAATCCCCGGCTGTAGGTGTATGCTCCTTCTTCACTGTAAAGATCTTGCAGATTGAGAATTCTTCTACGAATTACACAATAATCGCAGATAATAATGCCTCCAATCGCGCCTAAGAGCCCAGAGTAGCTAATAAGCCACGTCTGGTACATGTCCAGTAGTTTCCAGGGCAGAATGAGAATGCCAATGACACCCGCAATTAGGCCGCCCATCTGAAAGTTAATCTTATGCGGCATTAGGTTGGAAAAGCTGTTGGCTGGGGCGACCACATTGGCTGCAATGTTGGTGCTCAAAGTGGCCACCACCAGAACGAGCATCGCAAGGAGCCCCAGCACAGGACTTTGATACTCTTCGATAATCCTCGCCAGGAGCATGACAGGGTTCCAGATGGCTTCGCCGTAAAGGATGACGGTGGCACTGGTTACAGCCACTCCAATGAACGCGTACAAAGGCATGCTGGTCAGAAGTCCTATAGCCTGACCTAACATCTGATCCCTCTGGCTCTTTGCATAGCGGGTAAAATCAGGAATGTTAAGGGAAAGAGTGGCCCAATATCCGACCATGGCTGTGAGCCAGGGAATAAAGAGGGTCAGGAGAAATTGGGAAAAGGGCATGTCTCCCTTGGATTGAACCAATTCATCTGATTTTTCCAGGATGGTGCGAATTCCACCCACCTTTGTGGAGGCCCAAACAAGAAGCAAAATCCCCACCAGTATCAGGAAGGGAGCAGCCAGGGTCTCGAGCCATTTAATGGATTCCGTCCCGGCCCATACAAAATACATATTGATCAGCCAGAATATGAAAAAGCTTAAATAATCAGAAAGTCCATATCCCAT
This sequence comes from Acidobacteria bacterium AH-259-G07, assembly GCA_027717925.1. Lineage (GTDB taxonomy): Bacteria > Acidobacteriota > UBA6911 > RPQK01 > JADFOI01 > JALLOL01. The sequence continues at coordinate 10,117 of JALLON010000046.1, forward strand.
GAATTCCCACCCATCACCGAGTTGCCGCCAATCTGCCCACAGGATGCCAATGATGACATAGATCGCCGTCCCTCCAATCCATGTCTGAATTCCAAACCAACCGCAGGCCACCAAGGATCGTAAAAGAGCGGGAATATGGGCTCCAGTGATCCCAAAGGAGGCCCTGGCATAAACAGGAAAGGGAATGCCGTATTTGGTGCCGGCATGGGCGTTGAGAATCAAGGGAACGAGAACTATGGCATTGCCCAGGAAAATCGCAAGCAGACTTTCTTGCCAATTCATTCCTGCCTGAACCATACTTGCTGCCAGCATGTAGGTGGGGATGCAAACACTCATCCCCACCCACAAAGAGGCGATATGCCAGAGATTCCAGGAGCGACTATCTATTCTGGTTGGAGCAAGATCGGCGTTAATGAGGTGGAGATTCGGAAGCTTTTGGGCGAGTTCAACCATGCCGTTGATCCTGAGCGCCTCAAACTTACCACGATTTTACAATTCAACCTGAAATAAAATGGTGGGCGAAAGGCTTACCGACTAGAACAGCAGATCCACCTTGAATTTCATGCCTCGTGAGTTCCATTTCACATCCGCCTTCACGTGTTTTGTGTCCATACTAAATCTAGCCTGTTTGCCGTAAACATTCACACTAAATCTGCCGTCTCCATCTCCATAGCGGAATGCCGCGATAGGTGTTTCGTAAAATTCTCTGCCTGCAAGGCGAATTTCTACACCGCCGGAAAATGAGTATCCACCCAATTTGTATTCAGGCGCCACAGGCTTTTTTAGATGCATTTTGTAGTGTGGAATGCCACGAGATAGATTTAGATTTTGGCTTTGCAGGAAGTCAGTGAGCATATTTCCTATGATCGGTAAGGAGGGAGACACCTTCCCGGTCCATTTCATGAGCCGCTGCTTCTCTTGACCAATCAGTCTGTTGGCCGTCTGATCCAATATTGACATCCGGCTCTTCACTTCTATGTCACCGAATTTCCTGGGCACAAACGCATTGTACAGGGCGTGGAGAACGACCGGCGCGATCTCACCTGTGAAATAATTCTTCCCCATCTTTTTCACAAAGAACCCTGCCGATCTCGTGGAGGCATATTTCTGCATCTCTTTGAATCCACTCAATTTGTGTGGCGCTTTCTTTTCTCCTACCAATCGGATGGGGTAATAGTATGCAGGCAATTGCTGGCGTGTAATATCACCGCCATGCACACTAGCGCAAATAATAGGAAGTAGGGCACTGCCAAGCAATATCGGATACGCAATCTTACCACTCATAATTCAAGGTGGAAAACACATCCTAGCACGAGCTATGCCATGACACGAGTATGTACCGGGCAATACAGCCTAACTTTTTGCCAGCCAAGCAGTTAGAGTGTGCCTTAGAAATGAGGGTACGATTACACGGGGACTCGAATTGCCAACGAATTGTCAACGCTCATTTACACATCCCATTCTGGTAGAGTCCACTAAACTCTTTCAAAACGTGCCAGCCGCTGCTCAAGGCACGGGGCTTCACGGGTAGCGGAGTTGCTCCGCCGGCGATGCCTTAGTGCCTTGAAATGATTGTGAGGTGATACAGACTCTGTTAAGATCGCTGCTGAAGGGTTCTTTCCACAATCTGAAGGTTTACACAAGGAGGTAAAACCATGCCCACTTATGTCACACTGATCAATTGGACCCAGAAAGGGATGGAGAATGTCAAGGACAGTCCTTCCCGACTGGACCAGTTCAAGCAGGCCGTGAGCGCAGCAGGGGGTGAGGTAAAAACTTTTTACATGACGATGGGATCGTATGACTTGGTGACGGTTGTTGAGGTGCCAGATGATGAAACCTATGCCAGGTTAGTGCTTTCCACAGCATCACTAGGCAACGCACGCACCCAGACGCTTCGCGCCTTCACAGAAGAGGAATACCGGAACATCATTGCCGGTCTGTCCTGAAACCAGCTGGATACCTTTCCCAATCCTTTGCATCTTTTAAATAACGTTAAAGGAGGGCAGGATGCGAAAACAAATATTGGTTTTTCTTGCAATAGCCGCACTATTCTTTGCTTCTTCGGCCGACTTATGGGCTCAGGGAAAGGGAAAAGGCCAAGGAGGCCAAAAATCTACTGTTGACCGCCAAAAAGCGGGTCGGAATCAGCGCGCTCAACGCCGAGCCCCCGATCGGAATCGCAAGCGAGAGAAAAAGTCCTTATCCAGGGCTAATCTGAAATCCCGCGCGTTTGGCAAGCTCCAGAGCATCACCGCCATGGACAGCCGGCAGCTGCAGTCTCTTTATGAAAGCAGCAGTGCTCGAAATTTTGGCCAGTTTACCTCGGCGATTATGGTCTCAGAAAAGCTGGGGCTGGATCGAAACCAGGTCCTTCAAGGGTTGCATGACCAAAGCCTGGGTCAAGTCCTGAGAAATCTTGGCGTCGATCGTAGAAAGGCTAAGGCTGCGATGAAAGAGGTACGGGAGGCGCTGAAGCAGGACAGGAAAGGGAAAGGCAAAAGGAAAACGGCGCAGTAAAGCCTGACCGGTCAAGCTCTTTGGAA
>JALLON010000047.1 GCA_027717925.1 Acidobacteria bacterium AH-259-G07
TTGGGCTTGTCCGGATCCACGTGAGGAATTAAAATCGGATGGTTTGATCGTAAATTTTGCGAGGTGATGACGTGAGTGAGAAAAAGCAAGTTGGCATCGGCATTATTGGCGCTGGTTTTCTGGCCGAGACCCGAGCGCGCTGTTATTCTCAGCTGGCTGGGATAGGGGAAATTCGTGCAGTTGCCTCTCGAACTGAAGAAAGTGCGAGGGCCTACGCCGAGCGTCACTCAGTACCCAAGGTCTTTACGAACTACCAAGAAATGTTGGCCCTTCCGGACATCAACGTGGTAGACCTGTGCATTCCCAATCATGTGCATCGACGTGTGACGGAGGCAGCCGCGGCCGCGGGAAAGCATGTCGTTTGTACCAAGCCCTTGACTGCCTACACTGGGCAGGATCTTCCGGCTGACACCAGCGATGAAGATGTGTCCAAACGCGAGCGCCGACAGATGCTTGAAGTCGCCACAGCCGATGCACAGGCCATGGTAGAGGCCACTGGGCAGGCCGGTGTCCAGCTTATGTACGGCGAAAACTGGATCTACTCTCCCTCTATTAGCAAAACAACCGCTTTGATAAAGGAATCGGGCGGGACGATTCTGGAAATGCGAGGTGGCGAGTGCCACAGTGGCTCTCACTCACCTTACTCAAAGATCTGGCGCTACACCGGGGGAGGCGCCCTATTACGCCTGGGAGCCCATCCCATCGGTGCAATGCTTTATTTGAAGGAGCAGGAAGGTCAAACCCGCCATGGCCATCCCATTCGGCCGGTATCGGTCAGCGCTGAAGTCGGAGACCTCAGTCGCATTCCTTCGCTCCTCGACGAAGAAAAGTCATGGATAGCGAAAGGGTGGCAGGATGTCGAGAACTGGGCATCAGTGATCATTACTTTTGATGACGGTGCTCGGGGTATTGCATGGGCCTCGGACGGGGTGCTTGGCGGGATGGAGAGCCGGCTGGAGATTTATCTTTCGAACTCTCACATAAAATGCAATCTGAGTCCAAATAACCTGGTACAGGCCTATGCACCCGACCCTCAGGTCTTTTCGGGTGAATACTTGATGGAAAAGGTAGAAACGAAGGCCGGATGGAGTACTCCCATCCCAGATGAGGACTGGAGTTCTGGCCATCTAGCCATGTGCCGGGATTTTATCTCCGCCGTGGCTGAGGGTCGTCCGGCCAAATCTGGTGGGGTGCTGGGAGTCGAGGTGATTCGAGTAATCTACGGTGCTTACTGTGCTGCCGCAGAGGGGCGAAGAGTTGTCCTCAGGGACGGATAATTTACGCGCAGAAAAACAAAAAACCGATAAAACAAACGGCTTTTCGGTCGGAGCCCGGAGAAAGGTGGTTACACAAGCCGGTAACGGGGGATTGATTCATGCCTAGTTCACAGGTGGAATTGAGAGATTTCCAACCGCAGCACGACTCTCTAATTGCAATCGATTCAGACGGCTGTGCCTTTGACACAATGGAAATCAAGCACAAGGAATGCTTTATTCCAAACATTATTAAACACTGGCAGCTGCAGGCCGTATCCAAGTATGCTCGGGCCGCAGCGGAATTCGTGAATCTCTATTCAAGATGGCGTGGCGTCAATCGATTTCCCGCCCTGATCAAGACTTTTGATCTTCTGCGCGAATGGCCGGACGTTCTCAAACGTGGCATCGATATCCCCGAGGCCGGCAGTCTGCGCCGCTGGATTGAAGGGGAAACAAAACTGGGGAATCCTGCACTTGAGCAGGAAGTGGAGAAATCGGATGACGCCGTGTTGAAGCAGGCATTGGAGTGGAGCAAGTCGGTCAATGTGACCATCGCAGATATGGTTCACGGAGTACCGCCCTTTCCGTACCTCCGTGAAACTTTAGAAAAAATTTCCGGGTGGGCCGATATCATCGTCTGTTCGGCGACGCCTTATGAAGCACTCAGGCGGGAGTGGAAAGAACATGACATCGCCAGGTTCACGCGGGTCATCGCCGGCCAGGAGATGGGAAGCAAGAAGGAGCATATCCACCTGGCCTCTGAAGGTAAGTATCAAGGCAGTCGGATCCTGATGGTTGGTGACGCGCCGGGTGACCTGCGAGCTGCCAGGGCCAATCAGGCCTTCTTTTTCCCAATCAATCCCGGGCAGGAAGAGAATTCCTGGGAGCGCTTTTTCAGAGAGGGTACGGAGAAATTCAAGAGCGGAGACTATACTGCAGAATACGAGTTAGAATTGATTCGTGAGTTCGAAGCACTCCTGCCGGAAACGCCTCCCTGGAAGAGCGGATAGGGAATCGCGGAAGACCCCGTGAAATAGGTATGTTTTCCTAGCTGTCCCTTGTTTTTCGGGTCTCTTACGCTTTAGACTTCTAAGCTGTAAGCACAGGTTGGAATCCTGCCGGGCGCACCAGGATACGTTCCGGCAGGACTTATTGAATGACTCAGTCGAAAACTAAGTGCCTCGTTTCGTAAGTACAGTGACGTTTGCTGATGGGGCTTGCGAGGCCGGCACTAATCATTCTTGGAGGATTGTTTTCATGAGTTTTCTAGTCAGAAATCGATCCATGGTATCTCTGTTCGTTTTTTGTGTCTCAAACTTGGCCATGCTGGCCCAGGAACCATCACAGGCACCCCAGGGAGTTCCTCCCGAGTCGGACTACATGTACACGAAACACTATGCTGAGGTGGAGCAGATCATGAAGGCTCCGCTCGCAGGACGCTCAGCCAAACTGGAAACCTACATGCAGAAGCTTCATCCCAAGTCCAAAATCCTGCAGTACATGGCAAGCTTTTTTACTCAGATCGCTCGTGACTTGCAGGCTGCCGGTCGCAGTGGGGAGGCAGACGCTGTGCAGGCCAAAATGGTGAAGATGTTTCCTGAAGCCGCCGCCGCCGCCGAGGCCCAGGCCTTCCAGCAGGCTTTGCAGGCCAAGGACTATACCAAAGCCATTCAACTCGGGGAAAAGATCTATGCAAAGAACCCCGACCCGCAAGTCGTCGTCATGCTTGCCCAAAGCTATATCGCGACAAAGAACGTGGCGAAGGCTCTCGAGTACAGCGAAAAGGTTCTGGAGTCTCTGGGTCCAAAAAAGGGTGTCTACTTTGGAACCTGGCTGGCGGCTCATTACCGAAGCCAGGGGAATAGGGACAAAGCCCTTGAGTATTACAATCGGATTCTGAGAGCCTACCCTTCCATCGGTCCCGAAGGCTGGACCAGTCAAGGGTGGGCCGAATTGAAAGCAGCTGCCTACGCGGTGAGAGGCACTGACGCATACGTCAAGCAAGACTACGCTGGGGCGGTTCAGAACTATGAGGAATCCCTCCAGTATGAGCCACACAATGACGCGGCTTATCTGTTCCTTGGATTGAGCCAATGGAAGCGGCAGAAGCTGGATCTGGCCCTGGATGCCTTTGCCAAGGGGACGGTCCTGAATAAACCCAATTCAGCCAAGGCCCGTCAGTACTTGGAGCAGCTCTACAAGGCCCGAAACAATGACTCTCTCGAAGGTCTGGACGCTCTTTTGGAGGCGGCCCGGCAGGCTCTGGGAATCGGGGGAGGCTGAGCTGAATCAGCGCTCCAGCTTAATCACGATGTAGGGCATCTCCTTCTCAAGATCTGGATAGATCTTTCCGTTGCACGCCTTGTCCATTACTTCAACCAGGTACATGAAGTCCCACTTGGGTACGATGTGCTCACCCGGGACTACGGTCTGATACTGGTCTTTGTTGCCGGTTGGAAGCATGGCCAGCGTTTGATAGTCATGGTGTTGATTCCTTGTCAACACTGCGGTAGCGTAGACGAACCCACTTGACGCCGGACGGATCGCGCACCTGCGCGCTGACTCTCAGAGGCTTTTCCGCCGGAGCACTGCTGATCGGTGTGTGCACTACGACGGGCGGTTTGTTGTCGCGGGTGACGGTGACGGCAATTGGACGGACTCGACCCTGAGGAGGATAGCTCACCCAATGGCCAGCCGCATCGACTGCTTCAATGAAGTACTTCAACCCTTCCCTCACCGCTGAGCTGGGGATCACCCCGCTGTAGAGAAATGGTTCCGTCTGCTTCATGCCGGCATGGCTGTGAGGGCCAGAAATACCATCTGCCTTGCCATGCCCGTTGCTGTAGGCGACCCGCACGCTGGTGATTGGATTCTGCCCGCTTATTGTCACCCTGACGGCGAATTTCTCATCAGGCGCTGTCCTGCGGATCGGCACATGAGCAATCAGTGGCACCACCTGATCGAGAGGCGGTCGGAAATTCCTTCTCTCCTGATGCAACACCTTCAGGCCTTTTTTCAATTCGGCCAGCTCATCCCTCCAGTGCCCGGAGAGGCCAGCCCGGGGCAGTCCCATCCTCAGATTGTGGTTGTAAACGTCCCCGGCCGCCTCGACAAGCTTCTCCCATGCCTGGATGGCCTGGCTTTCGTGGCGGATGGCGTCGTCGAGAGCGTTCAGATCCTTGGTTTGTTCCCACAAGGCGTAACTGACTCCAGCACGAGCTCTTCGCGAGTGGTAGAGGGCCAGGTTGGCCAGAATCTTCAGATCGACCACAGTCGAAATGAATTCCTTGTTTCTGTTTTCACCGATTCGCTTTTCTGCTTGCCGTACTCGTTCAAAGATATCCTCACTCACCTGGGCGAACCACTCACTGCTTTCTTGTGGCCAGATCTTTGCCGAGTCCCTGCCTTCAAGACGATAGCGCGCCGCGTCTCTCATGCTCAAGAATTGCTGGATATCGCTGCCTTCGGCTCTGGCATAGTCGGGCAGGTCCTCTCGCCGCTGTTTCTCCGGCCAGCCTCGGGTGGTGGGAAAACGATTGTACGGAAAATTGTAGGCATTGATTCTGGGTAGGACCTGGCTGGCCCGGTGAAGCGCTTTTTCTACATAGGGGGCGGCTTCTTCACCGAAACGCCTCTCAAACTCTTTTTGCCACACCTCAGGCGGAGTCTCGGGGTTGTAGCTTAACCTCCCGAAAAGTTGGAAGAAATGCCAGTAGCGCTCAAACTCATAATGGTAGTATCGGTACTTGGGTGCCAGCAGCTCAAACGGCTCCATATGGTGAGGCTGAGAGGCCATCTTGGTTGCCAGCATCTCGTTGACCTCGAGACCCTCCCCGTCGTAAACATGCGTGCTTTTGACGAAGTGGCGCACATATTCAGGATCGCCCCACAACAATATCCGTGAGGTCCCACCGTTCCACAGTCGCCACTGCATGTTGTACTTCTTCGGGTAACGCAGCAAGTCCGCATAACCGTGGCGCCGGTCAAACTGGTTTTGCCGGTTGACGTGTGTGGGATGGAAGGGAAGTCCCATCTGCTCCGCCCAGTACTTGGTGCAAATCCGGATGTTTACACCCATATCCACGGCCAGGTCGATCAAGGAATCGGGAAACTGCTTGGCCCGGGCATCGAATCGCATGTGTGGAGCGTATCTGTTCATAATACCGTAAATGCTTTTCCAAAAATCGTGCATCTCCTCTCTTTTCAGGCCCGATTCGCCGTGCATGCGGAACTGGATGGCATCTACCTCGGGAAAGAGTTTGAGGAACTTCGTCAATGCCGCCTTCGAGTAAGCCACCAGATTCTCCTGCGTGAGACCGGTGACAATCCCGGGTATACGCTGACCGGCAGCGACATCCATACCCCCGGACTGGACGCCCCCGCGGTAAATATGGTCCCAGAGCCCAACAGTGAAACTTAAACCCCGATTGTGTGCCATCTTGATGAGCCTTTTGAGTGACTGAAAATAGCGCTGCTGCTCCCTTTTCGTGAATCCGGCGACGTGGATCTCCGGAAATCCTTCGACATCGAAAAAGTATGGATAGGCTGGAGCAAAGTATCCGGCATTCTCGTAGGCAAAGAGTAGGGCAAATGTGTTGAAATGATTCTGGGCTAGCATGTCGAGGAACCTGGCCCAGTGCTGCTCATCAAAGAAACGCCTCTCAAAGTGCAGTCGATGCATGGTGTATATGGAGAGGGCTCGCTCTCCTACCGCCGGCATTTCTCTGGCATCACGAACCTCACTCAGCGGGTTGTTTGCGTCAGCAGCCCATCCGATGCGGTTTGCTGCATCCAGCAAGGCGTACATTAGCCCTCGCTCATCTGCTCCGCTGACCAGCAACGCTTTCCTTCCGTTCCACCTGGTATGTCGAATGAGCAGGGATTCCGCACCTTCTGGTGGTGAAATACCTGAAGATCTGAGCAACTGTGCTGCTGCCCCCGATCCTGCGGCAAGCCCGGCGGCGATCAGGATATCTCCCTGAGCCGCCTGTAGCCCTGTGACCTCCTCAATCGACACCCCTTTTTCCTGCAGAGCCAATTTCATTTTTCTCAGGCCATGCTGAACTGGAGGGCCAGCCGTAGTGTCCGGAATGAGTGAGACTTTTACGGCCTGAGTCCCTATTGCACTTTTTGCCGCTGCAAAATACAGCCCATGGCCGAATACTAATAAGATGAGAGTGACTAGCTTGAACCATCTTCTCGGTTTCATGGCACATCTCCTGATTAGTTGGATAACGATTTTGAATTTAGCCTTTGTATCCTTATTATTCTCCCAGGGCAAGCAGATTCAACTGAATTTTCTAATCAATCGTCGCTCAGAGCCACGACCGTGAAGGAGCGGAGCAAAACAGAACACTTTGGCAAGGCTCTGAAAAGCAGCTATTGAAATCTTCAGGAAAAGGAACTAGGCTTCCCACAGCACTTGAGCTCATTGGCCAAGTAAGTGCCCCCAATTAGGGCGCTCGCCAAAGGCATTCCGATGGAGTTCAGAGAGGTGGGACTACTCTGAGAAGACGGGAGTTTTTAACGGGACTGGCGGCTGGGACGTTTTCGGCTGCCCTGAGATCCATGAAAGCTGGAACACAAAGTCGATCTGAACAGTGGAAGCAGCGCGTTAAGACTCGCCACCGGGTCGCCGGCGTGCGGACCTGGCACGTAAACTTGAACCCGGTGACGATGTCCAACATGGGCTTCTCCCGTGTCCCTTTAGATCCCACAGGCGAGCGGATCCGGATCCCGCCTGGAGCGAAGGGTACCCATGTGGATTGGCGAGGTCCATTTGCTGCACAGGCGGGTGCACTCATGGTCGAAATTACCACCAATCGCGGCCTCAAAGGTTACGGACTTGGCGGAGGAGGGGCCGCGGGCGGGCTCGTTATTGATCGCCACATCAAGTACTTTTTACTAGATCGGGATCCGCTTGATGTGGAAGACATCTGGGACCACATCTACCATGTCACGTCTATCTACGGGCGCCGGGGGTTGGTCATCTATGCTTTAAGCGGCGTTGATTTGGCGTTGTGGGATTTGTGCGGCAAGATCTTGGGTGTGCCCGTTTATGGCCTTGTCTGCAAACAACCTCGCCTGAAGATTCCCGCCTACGCCACGGGCACGGATCCGGGATATTACGCTTCGCAGGGATTTACGGCCTGCAAGCTTCCTGTGCGTAATGGACTGCCTCAGGGCAAGGAAGGGTTTGAGAAAAATCTCGAGATTGTACAGGCAGCGCGAGAAGCTGTGGGGCCGGACGTTGAGCTCATGGTGGATGCTTATCTAAGGTGGGATGTCAGCTACACGCTCCGCTTCGCCCAAGCTGCCTCGGAATTTCACCTGAAATGGATCGAAGAACCAATTGCGCTCGATGACTACGAAGGCATGGCCAAGCTGGTCCGTGAGATCGATCCGACGTGGGTGGTCTCCGGAGAGCATGAGTTTACCCGCTACGGTTTTAGGGAGCTGTTGCGTTGGAAAGCTGCCGACATGATTCAACCGGACGTGAGCTGGGCCGGTGGATTTAGCGAGACCCTTAAGATTAGCCGGGAGGCCGCCAGACAAGGCATTCCGACCTGGCCCCATCAGGGTGGAACACCGTGGGGACTGCACCTGATCGCGACCTTGTCGCTGCCGTGTCGCGCAGAAACCTTCGGACCCGCCCGCAAAGCTGTGGAAAACGAACTGTTTCGTGCACTTCGGCCGCGGGCAAAGGATGGGTTCTTCACGCTGGATGATCGGCCAGGATTCGGGGTGGAAATCAACGAACAGTTGCTGGGTGCCTATACTTTGGATTCCTGGGGATGATCGGTCGTGCTTTCGTGCCGTCGTAAAAAAGGAGAATTACATGGCAAAGTTTTTCATTACTTGCTGGTTTTGGTTGGCGATGCAGCCTATCTCTCACTTAATGGGCGCCTCTGCGGAAATTACACATGGCCCTATTTTGGGACGATTAGGGGCTCAACAAATCGGCGTCTGGGCGCGAACCTCGCTGCCCGTGGCCTTGCGCGTCCGATACGGGCTCCAGCCTGATCGTCTGGATCAGTTGTCTCCACCGGTCAACACTCTCCTCGAGAAGGACAATACAGGGTGGGTGCTCATCCGTGGACTGAAGTCCAACACCAAGTACTACTACCAGACTGTAGTGGCCACTGAGGGTGGTTTGCAGGCCGGGCCCGGCGGATCATTTCAGACGCTGCCCCAGCCCAAAGACTTCCGTCACGCGCAATATAACCCCCGGGGTCTGTTTAATTTCAGCTTCGAGTTCGCCTGCGGCAACAACCAGAATCCGAGGCAGGGCATCGGTCCTCGACTGCCTGCCTTCCAGACGATGCTCGAGAAGCTGCAGGACAGGATTTACTTTGCCATCCAAAATGGAGATTGGCTCTATGAAGAACGCCGCGACCATTCTCCCACGCAGTGGCTTGAACAGGTGCAGCGCAGCGAACAGGAGATGCCCTCTGTGATCCGGTATGCTCCCACCATTGCGGGGGTATGGGAAAACTACAAGCTTTACTTGAAACGCGGTAAGAATCTGGCGGCGTGGCATCGAGTTATTCCGTCATTTTTCACCTTCGACGATCATGAGATCCTTAACGATGTCTATGGTGCAGGAACCGTGGGACTGCGCGATCGACGAGCGGTCTACCGGGACATCGGCGTGCAGGCCTGGTATAACTACCTGGGCTGGGCAAACCCTGTGGAACACACTCAGAAAATTCACTTCGGTCAGGCACAGCTCAAGGCGGGTAGCGACATTCTGGTGGATCGAGAGGCGGATTTTACTCGCTTGAACCTCAGCCAGATGGCCAACCTGCATGTTCACTGGGGCACTGCGAGCGCCGGGGTCAACGACAACCAGCTGGATGAGATTGGTGGAGATCCCAATGCGGGGGTCTATGAGATAGTGGAGGTGCTAGACCCGCACCGACTGCGAATCCGACCTGAAGCCAAGACCGACGGGACGCCTTCCTACTCCATCGGCCGGCTCTCCTACTACCGGATGCGCGTGAGTAACGGTGACTTTTTCTTCCTTGATACGCGCACTCATCGGGAGATGCACGATGTGAATCACCCGGACAAGCCTGGTCTGTCGATGCTGGGGCAGCGTCAAAAGGCTTGGTTGATGGAAGGAATGAAGAGCAGCGACGCGGATTTCTTCTTTGTTGTATCATCGGTCAACTTCATGATTCCGCACGTGGGTGGTGGTGCCATTCGGCCCGAGAACAAGGACGACGCTTGGACCGTGTTCCTCAGGGAGCGGGAGCAGCTCATTCGGTTTTGGGACTCACTGGGAAAACCTGTTTTCGTGCTGACAGGTGATCTTCACAACAGTTTTGCCATCAAGATCACGGACCGGGTCTGGGAGTTTGCCTCGGGGCCGCACAACTCCCAAAATCACCGGGTCGGCGATGAGGGCGATCGTCCGGCAAACGGCGTCTTCGACTCCCGGGGCCGCAAGTGTGAGCTTCGCTGGTCGAGCTATTTCCTGAGCGACATCCCGCGGAGCAAGCTGCGCTATCCGGTCTATTGTGTGGTGCAGGTCAACAACGTTTTTAAGAATCCCGCTCCCTCAGGTCCAGAGCGCTGGGTGGCCTTTCCTCATCCGCAAGTCATCTTTCAATATCACGACGGGCTTAGCGGAGACCTCCGCTACGCTGAAGCAATCCTGGCCGGCCAGTAGGATCTTCGCGAAAGTCGTTGATAGAATCAATCTTCGATCTGAAAGGCTGGATCCAGGGAAAGGTTTTCAGCCAGTTTGTGGGGCCAGGTCCAGGCCTGTGGGTCCGTATCGTGCAGGACGACCCGGTTGTTGGTCAACGCCATAGCCAGGGCCTGGGGCATGTCGAAAAATCTGAGCACATTCAAAAAAATGGGACCTTCTCGGTGTGTGGGAGGAAGACTCCACAAGTCTAAGCGCTGGACAGCCGGTTCGAACAGCGAAGCATACAAAAGGACACCAGCCATTGTCCCTCGACCCCTTAAGTGCAGTGCGGTGGCTTCGAGTTCGTCTAGAGTCGACAAAACCGCCATGGCACGGCGCACGTCCCACACTCTCATTCCATCAAGAGTTTGCCCCAGCAGAACAAATCGACGGCGCAAATGGGTCTCTCTTTTGGTGTCCCAGGCAGTTGGACCAATACCTCGCGCTGCCAGAGTCGCTATCGCTGTATTCTGCTTGAGGGCCATCTGGCGCAGTTCTTCCAACTTTTCGAGATTGGGTTGGAGCGGTTCTCCAGTGTCGACTCCGACGACCTGATCGAGCTGATTTCGAAACAGAGCTGAAACTCCACCCAACCACTCCTTCCACTGCACTTCATCGACTGCTGTAAGAATGACCTGTTTGGGTTTTTCAAGCTGGGAGTTTCTCAGCAGCCACAGGCGCAAGCGGATCGCTTTTTGGCTGTCGAAGTCATAGACCTCCAACTGGAGCCCTTGATTGACAAGCTCCAACACTTTTTCAACGTTGAGTGGGCCCGGTTTTTCGGGCCACCCTCTAAATGATTTGGCCTTCAATGCCTGAAGCCAGTGTCTTTGGAGGCGCTGCCAGTCCGTAAAGCTACGAGGAACATTGGGTTCCCGCGCTTGTGGAACAAAGCTTTCATGGATTTGGCTTGTCCGCTCATCGGCCGGCAGCTCTGAGAAAACCTTCAGTTGTTCCGGTTCGAAAAACTTGATGGCAGGCTTCTCAATCGGAGGATCTTCTTCGTCCTTTTTTAGCCAGCGGTTCATCCAATGAAAGGTGGGTATTCGCAAGTCCTGGGTGTCCTTGTGAGGACCCTCCGTGATGAGCAGTCCCAATCGATCCTCAGCACCGTAAAGACGGTACACCTCACGCACTTTCCAATGAAGTCGCTCGACACCATCCAACGGAAAAATCACGTCTTTGTCGCTGTTGGCCAAAAGCAGTGGACGGGGAGCCACAAGAGCGGCCACCTGAGGAAAATCCCACCGATGGGTGTTTACCATGAACATGCAGTCACAGTGGCCTTCGATGGCCCCGTCGACGACATAGTTTTGCAGGTCGGTCATGCCGGCTACAGGCACAGCCACCTTAATCCGGTCATCCAGCGCTGCCAGCCACCAACTGTAAACTCCTCCACCGCTTCGGCCTGTCACGCCCAGCCGGTTCCCATCCACTTCAGGGCGCGTTTGCAAGTAGTCTAAGGCCCGCATCGCATTCCAGGTCTCGACGCCAGCCGGCGTATATCCACGAGCATTCCACCACCACATGTTTTCCCGATTAGTGCCGTGGTGCAGGCCTGGGATCTCGCCCAATTGGATGGTGTCAATTGCCATCGAAACGAACCCGTGCCGCGCAAACCAAGCCGGGTGGTGCTGATAACTCACTTTGTTTCCGTAAGAGACGCCATCCTTTTCCACTCGTGCGTGGCCACACAGGTAGAGGATGACCGGAAGCGGCTGGTCAATCTGCTTGGGGCGATAGAGGTTGGCAGTCACATAAAGACCAGGCATGGACTGGTAGTGGAGCTTTTCTACGATGAAATCTTCCGTCTCCACGGTGCCGGTAATCGTTACTTTCACATCGGTGCGTTGGGGCAGCGGAGAGAGCCCCAGCATCTCAAGCAATTCCTGCCTGAGATGCTCGCGTCGAGCCCTCCAATCATCCAGTGTTTCAATCCCCTGTAACCATCCAGACTCAATTTGTTTGACCTGATATTGAAAATAGTTGGCGATTATCTGTTCGCCGGGTTGGGCGTCAGGTGATTGTGAGGATACTTCGACCTGGCTGGTGACGGAAATCCCCAGGAGTGCTAGGCTGAATGCCAATAACGTGAAGTGAGTTGGGCGTTTGTTATGGAGCATAGGAATTTCCCCTGGGGGCCGGGTCTTTAAAATTTAAATTTTGCCTCAAAAATTAAATTTTAAAGACCCGGCCCCCTCAAATTGACACCGCCTTGGGCCATTCGTTCTAAGGTCGCCTTTTGCTCTTTCGCTTCCTGCTCACAGTAGATGTGCAGCTCCAGGCCCCGTAAGTTTAAACAGTGCCAAACCAACTTGTATGCATTTTCCCGTCGCGGCTTCTTCGGCCGCTTGCTGTGAGGAGAAGCAGGCCCACTCATAAAAGCCGTCTTCCAGATCGTTGCGCGCGTGCTCCAGATCACCCCAGGCCTGATCCATCCAATCGGCACTGCGTTCCACGGCCGCCATCATAGCACGGATGAGGTGAAGCTACGGAAAACCGGGGCCAGTTCCTTTTTTGGAGCGTTGTATTTGTCGGGGAGAAAAGAGCTCAAAGGAGCGATTTGTAAGGGTGGAGTTCGACCACCGAAATTCCGACAAGGGTCAATAGCTCACCTGCTTCGAGTAATATAGACGGCCAACTCACTTCCGATTTC
>JALLON010000048.1 GCA_027717925.1 Acidobacteria bacterium AH-259-G07
AATGAGCTTTGGAGAAGGTGAGGTGGAAAGGGCAATACGACATGTCAGGCTCCTTTCTATAAGTCATACAGTCTTTGAGCAAGGATAGCCCGACAAACTGAAAAGATCAAGGTTTTACTTGCACCTCCTGTCTTTCGTGTGGCGGTCTGAACTTATGATATCTAGATATAACAACTACATGTTAAATTGCCAATTCTGCGAGCAGAAATTGTGAGACGCTGAACTAGTTGATTCGTGCCAAGTGAGCCATCTGCCAACTCTGCAGGTGTTATTACCGATCCTCACTCCTGGACCCTGAGGAATGCGGGCGAAGCGCGTCGGCTTTTGTTTCTAGCGACGTATGAGGGAAGAGGGAAAATACGGCTCCCGGCCACACATTGGGGAAGTACGAGGAATATCCTCACGGGAGCCGCATGAACTTAAATACGCACAAAAGATGAAGTGTTTCACATCGATGCACTCTTTTAATGCAAAACGCTGAAAGACCTTCTTGACCCTGCGCACCTGCAGACTGTTCACACTATTTCCACACTTCTTGTGGAATTTCTCTCAAGCCGCAGATCTGGTGCCGGAGGCGAGACTCGAACTCGCACGAGCGTAAAGCCCACCGCGCCCTGAACGCTATTTCAAGGGGATCCCTATGGTCCGTATCTTATCTTTGGTTGGATTCATGGTTAATCCTCCTATCAGTAATTCTCCTTTTCGGTCGTGGGAGTAGTCTGCTCAATCCTAACTCTAGATTGAATGATGCACTACCATACTTGGAGCGGTATGTGGACCGCTACTCTAAGAGATTTTGACGAATCGATTTACTGGTCGGTGGGCACGAGGCGTTTGACTCTCAAACCAGACGTCCATGAGCTGCGCCCAACCCGAATCATGAAAATGGTGCGCACCGGAACGCAAACGTCGACACAAGGCCAACGCTTTATGCCGCAAACTCCAGAAGCTCGGCTAGCAAGTCACCCTTAAACCCGCTACCCTTATGACTTGACCAAATATTTTCGTAATAGTTGAGGACGAGGTGGATTGATGTTGGTTCCTGTTGGGTGGAGGTGCCGTCGTTGAGAAAATAGACTTCGTCAGGCTATATCTGTGACTGTCGCCTCATCTGGAGTTACCAAGTCAAAGCCGAGTATTGAGCGAACTCGGTGGCTTCTATCTTTGTTTTCTAGGTTTGCTTACAGACCGTAAGCAGTAGCGCTTGGTTGTTCACCGTCATGTTGACAACAAACTGCCTACAGTCTACGCCGAACGTTCAGAGATTGAGGCCTGGCTTTCAGCAACTGCACCTTTGGCGAGCCGTGGTAGCATTGACCTGGCGATCCGACCGGATGGAAGGCGCATTGTCTACGTCACCCGCGCAATCGTTTTGCATAGAGAGTAGGCTTCTAGATATCCTTTCGGTAGAAATCGTCCTCGTTCGAAACCACAATAAGAACCTGTAGCCTGGAAGATAGGCGCCATGAAACCTGGAGTTCGGTCCGCACGCCACTTGCTTATTTCGTTTCTGGCGGTCACGCTGGTATTGGCGATCACCCTGGGGTGGCTTGGTTGGCGCTTGCTCGAGCAAGATCTTGCCCTTGGAAGTAAGCGCATCCAGGAACGCCTCGACACTGGTGCTGACCTGATCGCTGCGGCACTGCTGCGTCGCCTCTCTGAAACAGAGGAGCAATTCACTGTCCTTTCCACTTTACCCGAGTCAGAGATCGCTCGAGCGGTTTCACAGCAGGCAGAGCAACTACCCGAGGATGCTCTGATCGCCATTGTGAGGCCGCAAAGCCTGGACGCTTATCCCAGCAGTCATCTGCTCTATTACCCTTTGGTTCCAGTGACAGGAGAACCGCCAGAGAGCGTCTTTGCGGCTGTCGAGGCGTTCGAATTTGAGCAGAAGGAGTACGCTAGAGCTATCGCGTTGCTTCGCGAATTGGCTCGCTCTGAAGAGGCTGGGATCCGTGCTGGAGCCCTGCTGCGCTTGGCCCGCAACCTTCAAAAGACAAGCCAGTATGATAGAGCCCTGGCTACCTATAGTGAACTTTCCCAGCTCGGTTCCACTTCAGTCGGGGGACTACCGGCTGAACTCTTGGCCCGCTATGCGCGCTGTAATCTACTTGACAAGCTGAACCAGGTGTTTGACCTGCAGCAGGAGGCCAAAAGACTTTACTCCGATCTTCGTCGCAGCCCTTGGCGGATCGATCGAGCCTCCTATCGCTTTTACTCGCAAGAGGTGGCGGGCTGGCTCAACTCTAACGGCGACCTTCCAATCAACGAGCCGATCTCTCAACAAGACGCCCTGGCGTTGGCGGCAGGAGTCGAGTCCATCTGGCAGGAGTGGCAGAGAATCGGTCGAGGCGAGGGCACTGCGAACGGATATCGGAATCTCTGGATTAATGAGAGCCCTTTGTTTCTGCTCTGGCGCAGTACCCCGACACGTCTGGTCGCTCTGGTCGCCGGAGAACTTTATCTCAAACCAAACAGCAGTGGTTGGACCCCCTAAAATCCTTGCTTGAACGCCAGGGTGTAAAACTGGGCCTGGCCGACTCCGCTGGCCATCCTATTCTGACCGAGTTCAAGGGGACAGCAAGCGAGCAGGCCCTGCGCACGGCCGCTGAAACGCAGCTCCCCTGGACCCTGCATGTTGTTAGCAGGGACCCCTCCGCCGAGTTGGCGCAATTAGCAGCCCGTCGCTACCTGGTATTTTCGGGGCTGGCAACGGCAGCCATAGTGGTACTCACAGGGATCTATTTCATTGCCCGTGCGGTGAGGCGTGAGCTCCAGGTGGCTCGCCTGCAATCCGATTTTGTGTCCGCTGTTTCCCATGAGTTCCGCACTCCCCTCACTTCTGTCCGCCAGCTCACTGAACTGCTGGCCAGCGGACGAGTTGCCAACCGAGAGCGCCGTCAAAAGTATTATCAAGTTCTGATGCGAGAGAGCCAGCGACTGCATCGCTTCGTCGAAGGCCTGCTGGACTTTGGGCGGATGGAAGCGGGGGCCCAAGAGTACCGCATGGAGGCCCTCGACGCAGCTGCCCTGGTTCGTGATGTCGTGGGAGAATTTCAACAGGAAATCGAAGATCGGGGCTACAGTGTTGGGCTTAGACTGCGAGAAGCAACAGCCCTGGTAAGGGGTGACCGGGAGGCGCTTGCTCGCGCTTTGTGGAATCTGCTGGATAACGCGGTCAAGTATTCTCCAAGTTGCCAGACCGTTTGGGTCGAGGTGCGTCGCGAAGGTGAACAGCTGGCGATTGAGGTACGCGATCGGGGGCTGGGTATTCCGGCGAGCGAGCAGAAAGAGATCTTCAGAAAATTCGTGCGTGGCACATCTTCCAAAGGCACCAGCACCAAAGGTACGGGTATTGGTCTGGCCATGGTGGATCACATCATTACAGACCACGGCGGCCAAATCACACTGACGAGCGAGCCTGGGGCCGGCAGCGCCTTTACGATTCGGTTACCGATTAAGGAGTAGCTTATGGCACGCATACTGGTGGTTGAAGACGAACCGAGCATCGCTCTGGGACTTGAGGATGATTTGAAACTGGAAGGCTACCAAGTAGAAGTTGTGAGCGATGGGGAGACAGCCAGCCGGCGAGCCCGGGAAGGGTCTTTCGACCTGATCATTCTCGACCTGATGCTGCCCCAAAAGGGCGGCTTCGAGGTATGCCGAGAATTGCGGCGCGCTGGTCTCGAGACACCCATTATTATGTTGACTGCGAAAACACACGAGGCGGAGAAAGTGTTGGGTTTGGAATTGGGTGCCGACGACTATGTCACGAAGCCTTTCAGTCCATTGGAATTGCGGGCACGGGTGAAAGCTGTGCTGCGTCGCAGCCAGGGCGAGTTGCCCGAAGTGTATCGCTTCGGAGATTGCGAGATAGATTTTCATCGGTTTGAGGTGCGCCGGGCTGGAAAGCCGGTCAAGCTGACTTCGCTCGAGTTCAAACTGCTGACCGCCTTGGTTCGCAACCGTGGACGCGTGCTCAACCGCGATCAGCTGTTGGACCTCGTTTGGGGCTCTGACACGTTTGTGACCGACCGCGTTGTAGACACCCACATTACGAATCTGCGTAAGAAGATTGAATCCGGACCGGACCAGCCCCGCTACCTGGTCAGTATTCGTGGTATGGGCTACCGGTTTGACGGCTGACGCGAAATGTTAAGAATTCTTGACATAAACTTAGCACGATCCTCACACGTTCTTCACCGGTTACAAACACACGCGGGGTAATCTATTGACTCTTTAAGGGAGGAACAAGCCATCAACAGCAATCGAACAGGTCGGTTTCTGCGAGCATCCTTTCTCGCAGTTTCCATTGCGGTACTCCCGGCGGCCGCTCAGAAGTACGATCAAGCAGAGGTGCTTCTGGAGGCTGCCCTGCACAAGGAACTGGTTGAGGGGGATCTGGAACAGGCGATTCAGCTCTACAAAGACATCATCAGCAAACAGGGTGCTGACCGTGGGGTGGTGGCGAAAGCCTTGCTCAAGATGGGGCGGTGTTATGAGAAGCTGGGAAAGCCGGAAGCACACCAGGTTTACGAGCAGGTCCTGGGTGAGTATCCCGACCAGCCGGAGCCGGCTCGGCTAGCGAGTGAAAGGTTGCAGCGACTGAAAACCAACCAGAGCGCTGGCGCAGAAAAGGTGGCTGCTGCCGGCCCCACCTATCGACCGATCTTGGATAAGGGACTTCGTTTGCGTCCTCAGTACTGGTTGGGCGCCCCATTTGATTTCTCTCCAAGTGGTGGCGAGTTTGTTTTTCAAGCCTCCGCTAAGGTTGGATCAACGATCCGTTCCAGGCTGGACATCTCTGATGACACGGGCACCTTAATTCGGCCTCTGGTGGCCGATTTTGAAACATGGTTCGGTTTTCGTTTGCCGCGATGGTCGCCGGACGGGCAACAGATCGCGTACGTGGCCCAGCAACGAAGGAGCCCGCCAGAGGACGTCGCAGCCATCTTTGTTGTCAGCCCTAAAGGGGGCCAAGCGCGCCAGATCGGCCCTACTTTTCCCCTCCAAGGCGACGCAAGTCAGGATCTGTGCTGGACGCCAGACGGACGGCACTTAACGTACCTCTGCCCTAATGGAATTTACACGCTCGCTCTGGACGGCAGTGACCCTCAGCTCATGCCGCGGATCAATGTCCAGTGGACCATGGTTTTAGGAGGCTATTCCCCGGATGGTCGTTGGTTAGCTTTTCATAGGATGCAGGAAGGAATCCCAGGCGAGATAGATCTCTGGATCCTTCCAGCCCAGGGAGGTCGGGCCCTGCGCCTGACCCACGCTCCTGGCATAGATGTCCATCCGGCCTGGTCCCGAGATGGCCGAGCTCTTTACTTTGTCTCCAGCCGAGGTGGCTACCCGAACCTTTGGAAGCTCCAGCTCGACACGAAAACGGGCCTGCCGCTCGGGGAAGCGCAGCAGGTCACTTTTTTCAGCGACGCCGAGGTCAAGCATCCAAGGCTGTTTGCTGACGGTCGACAGATGGCCTTTGCCCTGGAAAAACGATCCCATGAAATCTGGATCGCCGATGTGGCCCACCCGGAGGCGGCTAAAGCGGTGGCTCGTGGATCTTCTCCGCGCCTCTCGCCCGATGGACGAACCGTCTACTACATCGGAGAAGGACCGGACCAAAAAGGTATTTTCGCCGTGCCACGGGAGGGAGGCACAGCCAAACGGCTAACGGAAAGCGAGCCGCTATCCCACTTCTACCTTTCATTCGATCTTTCACCAGACGGCCGGACTCTTGCCTATTACGCCGATGAAGGCAATGGGGCTTACCTCTATACCTTGTCGGCAAATGGGGGCACACCTCGGCGGCGTATGACACAAGCTACAAAGGAGAACCTTTCTACCCCCCACTGGTCTCCAGATGGCTCCCAGCTGGCTTATACCCATCAGAACAGCCTTTTCGTCCTTCCCGCTCAGGGAGGCCAGCCCAGAAAACTTGCTGACTTATATATATGGGCGATCATCAGTTGGTCACCTGATGGGAAGCATATTGGTGCTCTTGCCTATGCCAGAGCCGAGGAGGAGGTTGCAGTCTTTGTGGTCTCTTCTTCAGGAGGCGAGCCGAAGCGGCTCACCGCCCCCGAAGAGCTCGGCTACAAGGAAGGACTCGCCTGGCATCCGGACAGTCAGCGCCTCGCCTATATGCGATATCTGCCGAA
The DNA here is from genome assembly GCA_027717925.1 of Acidobacteria bacterium AH-259-G07. Taxonomy (GTDB): domain Bacteria; phylum Acidobacteriota; class UBA6911; order RPQK01; family JADFOI01; genus JALLOL01. The sequence goes on from JALLON010000048.1 coordinate 6,165, forward strand.
GCGTACGGAAACGGGAGCAGACAGCGAGCTACGGCAGGTCTACCTGGATGGTCGCCCAAGCAGCTTACTGATCAACCAACCCGAGCATTGGGACTACATTGGTACCTGGGCCCCAGACGGCAATCGGTTCTTCTTTTTGAGTTATCCCGCCAACGGGGAGGGAGGACTCTACATTCATGATTTGGAGAGCAAGACCACGAAACTCTTTGCATCCGGCGGCGGAGCGCTACCGACCTGGAGCGGCGATGGAGAGACGATCAGCTGGGTGATTCGGAACAGAATTTCCCAGCTCTGGTTGATGGAAAACTTTCGCTAGCTCCGATTCGAAAAGCATTTCGACTGAACAACTCTGGCAGGGGCAATTGTCTTACCCAAAGCCAAAATGGGTCATACTCTCTATGATGATTTCCGGAGTGTGGATCGCTGCCTGTAGTTCTCGCCTGCCGGTACAATTGGCGCGACCCTACCTCTCAACACTCCCGCTAGGATTGGACGTGTTCATGCCCGTGCCGAAAAATAATCCCCTGACAGCAGAGAGCGTGGAGCTGGGCCGGCGGCTGTTTTTTGAAAAACGCCTGTCCCGAGACGGGACCCTGGCCTGTGCTTCCTGCCATTTGCGAGAAAGGAGCTTTACCGACGGGCGGCCCGTTGCGGTCGGCATCGGCGGCAAGCGGGGGCATCGCAATGTGCCCACTTTACTGAATCGTGCCTACGGGCGCTCGATGTTCTGGGACGGCCGTGCGGCTTCCTTAGAGGAGCAGGCACTCCAGCCCATGGTGAATCCAAGGGAGCTGGGAAACACGCGCGAGGAGATTGTCCGGCGGCTGCAAGCCAGCGAAACCTATCGTCGTCTTTTTCGGCGGGCCTTCCGAACGGAGCAGGTCACCATCGAGCGGGTGACCCGGGCCATTGCCAGCTTTGAGAGGACGCTGCTGTCAGCAAACTCCCCTTTTGATCGCTATGAACTGCTCCACGATAAGAACGCTCTTTCTGAATCGGCGCGCCGAGGCCTTGACCTCTTTCGGGGCAAAGCCAATTGCAGCGTCTGTCACAGCGGTCCACTGTTTTCTGACGAACGATTCCATAATACGGGTGTGAGCTGGGGCAGGCAACCGCTGGATCTGGGTCGTTATGAGGTCACCAAGCTGGAGGGAGACAAAGGCAAATTCAAGACCCCGACACTGCGCGAGGTGGAAAAAACGGCCCCCTACATGCATGACGGGAGCCTAAAGACTCTGCAAGAAGTCGTCGAGTCTTACAATCGAGGAGGAGGGCCAAATTCCTATCTCGATAGTAGGGTTCGACCTTTGAACCTCACCCCACAAGAAAAGTCTGACCTGGTTGCTTTCTTGAAATCGTTATCAGGCAGCCTGAAGTAGCGACCGCTCCCCCACCCACCATGTGGGCCTCACGCCAATACATTCAAGAGCAGGTTTGTGTCCGTCCCAGTCAAGAAAAAGCAGGTTTGCGGAGAGGCTTTGTTAGGATTTCTTAACACAAGCTTTGCACAATCCTGACCATTCCTTCATCGGCACTTAACACTAGGCCCTTAGCGTGATTGGAGAAAGGTCACATCTCCCAATGTAGGGGTGGAGGGAGACGCGAGGTGACGGTCTCTCAGGATGTGGCCTGACTTCGTTTCACAAGGAGGCAACGATATGGAACGGAAAAGAATCGGCTTAATTTTTGTGGCACTGTGTCTGGCGCTTGCTTTCAATCTCAGCCCGGTGGAGGCGGCAAAAAACTGCGATCGCGATGGAGACAACTTTAACGACGCGGGCCGGGGATGTGGTGGCGACGACTGCAACGATAAGGATTCCAGCACTTTCCCAGGTGCCCCAGAGTTGTGTGATGGCAAGGACAACAACTGCGACGGCACAGTGGACGAAAGATGTGATGGAGGCGGCGGCGACGGCGAGGGCGACAAATGCGTTATCGACTTTCGTGTCGTCGTCGAAGACGACGCTATGGCAAATAGGGTGAGAAGCGACGATGGGAGCCCTTACATTGACGGCGTGGACAATGTGCAAGCTCGTACGGCGAGGGCAGGGGGTGGTTTCTTCAGATTTGCTACCAACCGAAGCCAGAAGCTTGCAGGAGGAACTCGAACGCTGTTAATTGACTTCAATGGGATTGCCGGGCGGCCCTTTGATAGCGCCTTGAAAGGAGTGGACTTGAGATTCTTCACCGGAGATGGCGGCCTTGAGCTGTGTTCACTGTCAGCGGATTCGGGCACGGGCACGGTTGGTCTGACCCTAGCCTTTGAGGTTATTGGAAAGAAGGATGACCGTATGACGCTGATTTACGGTACGCCGGAGTTCCTCAGTGGGCCGAAGGGACCAGACGGTCCGCCGTGTGGGGTCAAGGTGACCGTAACGCGTACAGATGCGTTCAATTGGACGATTAGCGGCACGCAGGCTTGCTTGTTGAATGGAGGGCTACATTTTGGTGACACCGTCCTTAGCGGCGGGAATAACGGAGGCATCAGCATGCCGTTCACGATGGATCTTACAGATCTGAATGCTCTTGCTCCTTAGACATGGCCAAGCACCGATCGCAGTCGCTTGCTGTACCGGCGCGTTTTTATTACTTGCCCCCTAAACCAAGATCGTGCTTAAGTTCAGGGCATCGCACAAGCCCGTCAAGTACCATGGGATCGCAAGGCTTTCGGGGCGCTCTTGGCCGCTAAACAGCCCAATTGGTCTGTGAATTCTCAATGGAAGTAGAGCGAGGAGGAACGGTCGCTTAATAAGGCCTCGCCCTCATGAGAAAACTCGTCACTGCACTGAGCCTTTCGCTTATTGTGGTTTGCACCCTAGTTTTCTGGTTTTTCTTGCACACTCAGCCATCCGAGGAAGACAACGGCAAGAACTCGCAGGTATCCGCCTCCAGCGCGGACCTCAACAGCGGCAAGTCGTCCTCTCTGGCTAGCAAGATACCGGCAAGTGGGGCAAGAGCCGCTAAAAAGAAGAATCGCGCTAAGCCCGTTGCGCTGCCCCACGACTGGGTGGCTGAGCCCACTGCGTTGCTCCACGGCTGGGTAATTGACCCTAGCGGCCATCCCGTTGCCGGCGCTCGTGTCCTCGTTCGTAGTAGCGCAAGCGTCTTTAACGCCGACCCATTTGAGGGTAGACGGATACTTCGTGAACGGGCTCTGGGACGGATGAAGCTCGATCCTCCCGGCATTGTTGCTGAGGCTGAGACCGGTGCCGATGGACATTATTCCATCGCTATAGCCGAACTCTCGCCGGGCGTATACCAGGTCCTGGCGCGCCAAGATGGTTTTTCACCTCAGATCAAGTACTGGACCTGGACTGTCGAGTCGACTGAACTTAACTTCCGGCTTGGCCTGGCCGACTGGATCAGCGGCTGGGTTCTCGATTCCGCGGGCAAGCCGCTCGTGGGAGCGACGGTGGAAGCTCTCAGTGAGGGCGACGAGGGGCGCGGCTACTGGTCGGGCATCCGCAAGCTCGTCGATCGGACCAAGAGTGGGCCTGGGAGTTTTTTCCAGTTAAACGTCTACCCAGGTTCTTTTAAGCTGATGGCCAAAGCCGAGGGCTTTGCGCCAGTCAGCCTCGAGCGAGTACCGGCAGGCACTGAGGGGGTTGAACTCCTCCTCACTCCTGGTCGCAGCCTCGCCGGGCGGGTCGTCGGCGAGGCGGGTGAGCTGATCTCTGGAGCCGAAGTGGCGCTGTACCTGGGCGAGGGGGCTAGAAACTGGCGGCGCCGTCAAATCTCCTTAGTCCAAAGCGCCTTCAGTGCTCCCCACGCCCGCCAGAAAAGCGATGAAAATGGCGAGTTTTGGTTCAACAACCTCCCAGCCGGTGGTTTCAGTGTACTTGTCAAAAAGAATGGCTACATTTTTGCCCTGGAGGGCGGCGAGCTGAGCGAGGAAGCCGAAACCATCTTTGTTGAAGTGAGTCTTTCTGCAGGGAGCGTCCTCTCGGGTAAGGTCACGAATGCCGAGCAGCGGCCCGTGGGGGAGGCACTGGTGGTGGTAAGCCAGGGCAAGGTGCCAGACCAGAGGCGCGATGAAGCTCGCGCCGCCATGGAAGACCGTTTTCTCAGAGAAGGTCGTGCCGATGAGATCGAGGGCCTGTACCAATTTGTGGCCCGTCGCCGCGAGGAGCGGCGTCATGAGCCCATCTCCTTGTACGGCGCAACGGCAGCGGTGGAGACCGACGTGGAGGGCCGCTTCCATTTCGAGAACCTCGAAAAGGAAATCTACGACCTGAGTGTCGTCGTCGATGATCTACTTCCTTCCCGACTTGAGAATATCGATCTCAAGCAGGGTGAAGCGGAGGTGGGAATCGTCCTTAAATCAGGAATCCGTCTCAAGGGGCGGGTCGTCTCTTCGCTGGACGGCAAGCTTCTTGCCAACGCTCACCTCTCGCTACGCCGCCGCAATCACCGCCGCGTGGTTCAGGCGGACAGCGATGGCAGCTACCATTTCGGTGGCCTCTCGCCAGGACGCCTAGGTCCGCTCACCGTTGAGGCCGAAGGCTACAGTTTGGAGATCCTCGACGGTGTCGAGTTGGCAGCCGAGCCCGCGATACAAACCCTCGATATCGAGCTGGATCCTGCTGCCCTGGTCAGTGGCACGGTAGTAGACGTCGCGGGAGCGCCGGTCTCGGGAGCCGGGGTGCGCATCCAGCCGGTCCTCGAGGATGAGGGAGACGAGCAGCGGGGTAAAGGAGAGCGATGGTATCGCCAGCGGCTGCGGCGCGCTCTGATGGTTAGTGCACGAAGCGACGCCAGCGGACGTTTCAAGCTCACCAATGTCGATCCCGGCTCCGCCCTGCAGATCCGTGTCGAGCATCCAGAATTCAAAGTCCTGCGCACGCTCCCGTTCCCCGTGGCGTCGGGAGAGCACATTGAGGGGCTGGAGCTTTGGCTAAACAGAGGTGGCCGTCTGGCGGTCCTGGTGCTCTCACCCGAGGGAACGCCCCTTCCAGGCAGACCCGTGCGCTTGCGTCTGCAATCATCACCGTCAGGGGTCGAGGGCGGCGGCAATGGGATCGTCATGACGCAGACCACCAACGCGCACGGAGAAGCTATCTTCGCCGGCATGGATGGTGGCACGTACCTCCTCATCACAGGTGGCAAGGGATACCAGCCGTTTAGTGCCGTGGTTTTTATAGCTGAGGATCAGGCTTCCAGCATTACGGTCAACCTTCTTTCTGAAATCGTCGTCACCGGTCTTGGTCGGGACCGTTTGGCTGGGACGCTGATTCTTCCCGGCCGGGGTTACATCAACCCGGAAGGATACTCACCGCCTATGCTATTTCCACACCTTTTGATGGTAGCTCGTCTTTGATACCAAGTCTCAGTCCCTGTGGAGTAATGGGGACAGAAGTCTTTTCCGACCTGTGAAGTCTTTTCCGACCTGACAGTTCGTTCGGTGGGGTGTTGTGAAGAAGCAGGCCTGGGTTGGCAGGCCAATTAGAGCCCGGCCCTTGACGATGGATGCACTACCAACCCAGAGTGCGGCCCGAGTCGCTCCTCAGGGGGTTGTTGCACAATTCACTGAGGGCAGGGCAAATTGTTAAGATGCGGCATGAAAAAGAGCCGCTATTCTTTCCATTACCGCATCCGAAACTGGTCCAACTACAATCAAGCGCTGATGGCCAGGGGCCGGGTCACGTTCTAGTTCGACGAAGCCGCTCTCGCAGCTTGGCGAAACAGGGAGCGGAGCCATCGTCGTGGCACGCCTAGGATTTACTTCGACACCGCGATTCAGTGTGCCCTCGTGTTGAAGGAAGTGTTCCAGCTCAACCTGCGAGCTGCTCAGGGCTTTTTGTCCTCGCTGATCGACGTGATGGCGCTGGACCTCCCGGTATCGCACTACAGCACCCTGAACCGAAGACAAGGAAAACTCGTTATCTCATTGCCTGTATGTGGTCAGGATGCACCACGACATATCGTCGTTGATGCCACCGGACTGAAAGTGTACGGAGACGGTGAGTGGAAGGTACGCAAACATCGGGCCGGCAGGCGGCGGACCTGGCGGAAACTGCATCTCGGCGTGGATGAAACTACGAAAGAGATCGTCGCAGTGGAGCTGACGGCCAGTAGTATCCACGACAGTCGGGTGCTGCCCGCATTGCTGGCACAGGTCCCGAGTAAGATCGATCAGGTATCAGGAGATGGCGCGTATGATACGAGAGCGTGCTACGAATCCATCGGCAAGCACGGCGCGATTGCTACCATACCCGCGCGCCGCAACGCGAAGCGCGGGAGACCGGTCGGCGAGTCGGACTGGCTCGGAGTGCGAAATGCGAATGTACGTCAGATCCAGGAACAAGGACGATACGAGTGGCGTGTGTCCAGTGGCTGTACTCGCCAA
>JALLON010000050.1 GCA_027717925.1 Acidobacteria bacterium AH-259-G07
TGAGTTCTGAGCTCATGCGCTATGAGCTATTCAGCTATTCAGCTTTGTGGGTTGAGCTTCTGGATTCTGCGATCACGGATCACACGGATCTGAACGGATTTTCACGGATATATTGACTCCTGGCTCCTGACCCCTGTCAGCTGTCAGATGTCAGTTGCTCCAGCAGCTCCGTTTCTCCCCAGGCCTGTTCCCACTCGCCGGTTATGACTGCGGCTGAACGTCGAAGCTTGAGAGGGCAAAGAAGATGAAAAAACACAAAGATGGGAACATCTAAACCCAAACTGAACGCCTTTAGAACCTTTTTATGTTCTCCTTCTCTCCAACCCTCTAGCAGAGCTAGGAACCGTTTGCTTCTCCGGTAGGCGGCGACCACCTGCCGTCTTTGGAATTCACTTCGACCGCCTACGGGATAACGAGTGGCCAGATGAGTTTGGACTGGATCCCCGTCGACCTTTTCTCTCACCTCTGGAGAGTCAATCCAATCCCGCCAGAAAGTCCTCTTGCCGTATCTATCCGGCTCGGCCAGCTCCAGGGCACGCACCAGTGCCCTCCACTTCTCCTCTCGACTCGCCTGACGGACTTGTGCCAGACCTTCAGGAGAAAAGCGCGTCGCCAAAAGCAGCTGAACCGCCAGCGGAAAGGTCGAACGGGCTGGCAGGCTAAACTCCCGCAACATACCGAGGTGCAAGGCCATTTTCAGAAGTTGTCGCAAGGCATGGTGGGAGAACTCTTTGTGTTGACCGTAACTCCAGAAAAACTCCCGTGAGTGTCCAGTTTCCCTTATTGTCTCTCGATGCAGCAATCTCAGAAACTGGATCTCATCCCAACGATAGCGGGTTTTTTCTAACTCTTCCGCTTCTTCAAAAATGATATCCCCAGCCGGGCCCACGATGAGTGCCTGCCGGGATTGGCGCTGTCTGGACTTGTGAATTCCAATCCAGTTCAGGACATTGAAACGGACTGTGACACGCTGACCTCGGACCCGCTCAAACCTTCCAGCGAGTTCCATTCCGGTCTCGGAGGCAGGAAGCGAGCCGCCCACAAGTTGGGAATAAGTTTTCCGAAAAGTCTCAGCGTCAGGCTTCGACCAACTGGCCGCCAGCATAGTGGCGCTTCGCTTCCAGCGCATCTTCTCCAGCGCCAGCGCGATTTCCAGATGTCTGACCAGGGCTTGTTTTAAAACCCGATTCATTTTCCTGCGAAGTGGCTGACTGAGTCCTCTGGAGAGAATACGCAAGGCACCTCGAGGAGTCGGACCTAGATGGACAATCCGGACTCGGCTTCCCAAATGCGCTCCCGCATAGAGACTGGCTTGTTTTACTCGCTGACGATAGCGCCGCAGCCGGAACTCTATTTTTGCGGCTCGTTTTCTGAGCTGGATGGCGAACTGTCCTTCCTCCACCGCCTGGAAACGGGCACGTAGAACAGGTCCCGACGCCAGTTCCTTGCGCAAATCCACCATAGGCACCGTTCCGGGTATGGCCCAACCCATAGCCAAAGCCCATTCAATACCTATTCCCAGTCGCACACGCCCATTCCAGCGCCAGCGGACCACCTGCCGCTCCGGCATTCGAAAAACATCAGCAGGATCCAGGGGATAGCGATAGCTTCTCCAGGCTTCGTGCAGGGCTTCGACGATCGAAGTATCGTGGGGAAAAACCGTGACCCAGGAGTGATAAAGCCTGGTCTTGGCATTGATACCCACCAGAAGCGGCCCCCGAGTGTTCCCCACAGTACCTTCCGCGCTGACCTGAAGATCCCATTGGATGGCAAAGTGATCGGCGGGCACCCGGAAATTGCCCAAGAAGGCGTTCCCTGAAAAAAGAATCAAAGCACGGACTGAGCCCTCCGGTCTGAGACTCCAACGCACTTTGCCGGGCCCCTGGCCACTGAAACCCTGTGCTGCCCGAAAAATCAGATCAATCGGCTTGGAGCGATCGACGAGGCCGGAAGGGAAAACATCGAGGCTCTGGCGGATCGGCCCTTTTTCCAAGCGCAGTTCAACGCGCGATCCTTCTATGAAACGTGAGTAGCCTCCCTCCAGACGCCAGATGAGCTCCGGACCACCCATGACACTCCAGATTAAAGGCTCAAACCGAATCTGGCAATGGATAAAAGTCTTGCAAAAGTTGTAAGAGTCTCTGAATTTTCGCGATGCCGCCCGAGGCCCCGTGCTGCGCCATACTCTGCTCAAAAGCGCGCGCCCCCGAACTTCGGCCGTGAGACTATTATTGAGCGGCGTACGGTGGCATACGGGGAAAACCTTGACCCTGCCTGTAGAGAGATCTACTATAGCGTCACCGCTAGAAAGGGCAATTGGATTGCTGATGAAAGATGAGCTGCAGAATCGAGGGGCTTGAGGACACATGGCTCACTTAACTGGTGGATTTCTTGCCAGGATCCTTCAGCCGGAGAAACTTCTAAAGGAGGTCTAAATATGCTTGGGCGATTATTTATTCAAACACTTTTTCTTCTGACTTTTATTCCCGTATCGACGGTTTTTGCCGAGTCATCTTCCAATGACCCTCGCGTTGCTCAATTGGCCAAGGAAGTCCGCAACAAGGGTTCGATCATGTACAGCGCCCGAACGGACAGTAGCGACTGGGATCTATTTCTGATACGGCCCGACGGCTCGAACCGGCGGAATATTACAAACACGCCAGATTTCCATGAGATGGGAGGACGCTTTTCGCCCGATGGGAAGAGGCTTCTCTACCGCCGTCTCTCCAAAGCTTTGAAGTTTCACCATCTGAAATGGGGTGTTCAGGGGCAGCTGATTATCGCTAACTCAGACGGGACTGATCCGGTTCCTATCGGAGACCCAGACGAATATCCATGGGCCTCCTGGAGCCCTGACGGCAAGCAGATCGCATGCCTGGAGAAAACTGGAATCAAGATCTATGACCTGACCACAAAGAGGAAAATCCGCGAAATGGGCAGAAAGGGAATTTACCAACAACTTTTTTGGTCGCCGGATGGGGAACTCTTTTGTGGACCGGCGAATCAATACGGCGAGGGCTGGGGGGTGGTCCGGTTGAATGTTGCCACAGGCGCGGTAAACTCAGTGAGCGATACCAGGAGCTGCTGCACCGGAGATTGGTTTCCAGATTCCGCACACGTGATCTACTCCTACCGTCCGGCTAATCAGGAGGTGCTCGACGCAGGGGAAATGGCTCAAAGGGCCGGACAGAAGCTCGAGCACGGCTGGACCCAACTGTGGATGGCGGATAAGGAGGGTAAAGAGCAAAGGCTGGTCTATGGAGAGGACGGCCGTCACATATATGGTGGAGCAATATCTCCGGACGGCAAATACGTCCTTTTTACCAGGTCGCATGAAGAGGATCTGAAGGTGTTGGGTTCTGCCGTCGACCAGCTTGGTGCCAAGAAAAAAGGTGCTCCCATGGCACTTATGCGGCTTAGCGATGCACCCACCATTGGCGGCGAGAGTAGAGCCTTGCGCAAATTACACCCGAACACCAAAGACGGGCCTGTACTCCACCTCCCGGAATGTTGGGAGCCTCACTGGACCTATGCCGAAATAGCTGTGAACAAGTGATACACACTTCTCGGCTCTTTATGTCTGAACCAAATCGTGCTTTTGCCTTTGTTCTCGTCCTGAATGGCGTCTTGGCTATTTCATGCGGACAGGCTGGGGAGGCCGGTGTGGACCATGAAGTGACATCTTTAGGTAGTGCAGAGGTCACTGCTCGGCTCCTAGAGATCCCCGGTGAGTTTCCTCCCAATGACCTTTATGACTACGCGTATGTTTTGAAGTACCGTGTCGAGAAGGTTCATCGGGGGAAGGTTTTAGGAGAGAAAATCTTGGTCGCCCATTACAATCCGCTCAAACCACGTTCCAGCGTTCAGGATGAGTTTTCCGGGCTGGTGGGTGGTAACCTCAAAAAGTTTAGGACCGGAGATGTGCATCGTATGGCCCTAGAGATGCCGCTAGACCTGCTCTGGATGGGTGGTATTTTTGACAAGTACTTTAGCCAGAGAGGTATCCGATACTGGGCCATCTGGACAAACCTAGTGAAAAAATAGCTTGGTCTTTACCTCCCACATCTTCATTTTCTACTTCCTTCCGTTTGTTCTTCTGGCCTACTATTTGCTGCCTCGTGGATGGCGAAACTTATTCCTGACTCTTGTCAGCTACATCTTCTACGGATGGTGGAAACCATGGTTTGTGTTCCTCATGATGCTTTCCACGGTCGTGGATTATGCTTGCGGCAGGACAATTTCAGCGCGAGGCGCCAGCCGAAACCGGAGACTGGGGGCACTATTGACCTCCATCCTGGCCAACCTGGGACTTTTGGCATTCTTCAAGTACTACATGTTCACGGTAGATAATCTCAACCGATTGCTCCTGCTCTTTGGGTCTGATGCCCTGCCCATTCTTCAAACCACGCTTCCCATTGGGATCTCTTTTTACACCTTCCAATCCATGAGTTATACGATTGACCTGTACCGCGGTGAGGCCTTGCCGGTGAGATCGTTCTCCGATTTATCCTGTTTTGTCGCTCTCTTCCCGCAACTCATCGCCGGTCCCATCATTCGCTACAACACCATTGCTGATCAGCTCGATGTCCGGGACCATACCTGGGAGAAGTTTTCTTCCGGCGTGGGCATTTTCATCCTTGGATTTACCAAGAAGATTATGTTGGCCAATCCGATGGGCCATGTGGCTGACGCGGTGTTTGCCGCCGAGTCTCCACCTGTTTTAGATGCCTGGTTTGGCGTCATTGCCTACGCATTTCAGATCTACTTTGACTTTTCCGGCTACTCGGACATGGCAATTGGGCTCGGCCGTTTGTTAGGCTTTCGGTTTCCGAAAAACTTTGCCTCGCCCTACCGGGCCGAGAGCATTACGGACTTCTGGCGACGTTGGCATATCTCGCTTTCTAGCTTTTTGCGTGATTACCTTTATATTCCCCTTGGTGGCAATAAGGTGGGAACAAGTCGGACTTATATGAACCTGATGATCGTTATGCTCCTGGGTGGACTCTGGCACGGAGCAAATTGGGTTTTCGTGACCTGGGGGGCGTATCATGGTGTTCTTCTTTCCTTCGAGAGATGGAGAGGGAAAAAGACAGTTTATTCATGGTTGCCTCGATGGGGACGGGTGGGCATTACTTTTGTTCTGGTGCTTTTTTCCTGGGTGCTGTTTCGTTCTCCCACCTTCACCCATGCCTATCATTATCTGGGTGCCATGCTTGGAGCAACTCCAGTGGAAAAGGCCTCTTTCCTTCTGGCGGCCCAAATCTATACGCCGGCCAATCTGACCCTGATGGCTTTATGCGCTTTTTTTGCTTTTCATCCGGCGGAAGCCGACGATTGGGTAAGCAGCCTCTCCCTGGCTCGAGCAATAACACTGGTGGTAGTGTTTGTTCTGGCCATAATGCAAATGTTTACGCAAGCGTTCAATCCCTTCTTGTACTTTCAGTTTTAGTGGAGGTGGCACGATGCCACGCGTATACCAGATTGTTTTCACTGGATGTTTTTTGACATTGATCTTTGCTGTTCCTCTCACGCAGGTAGGCATTGAGATTTATGAGGGTCAGCGCCCTCAGGTCAGCGAGCTTTTCTTACACTTGCCCACCGAGGCAAATCTGAGAGGCTTCGAAAGTGAAGTTGAGGATTCCTCTTGGTTTGCCCAGTTTCTGCGGCTCTGGATGCAGTATCTTCGCTTTGAGCTGTTATGGGATCTAGGAGAAAAAGTCCTGCTGGGACGAGATGGTTGGCTCTTTTATAGGCCAGATGTACAGTACCTGGTTGAGCCATATCGGCTGAGCGAAACCCATCATGCAGCTGGTGATGACCCGTTTTCAGCCATTACGACTTTTCGGGACCAGCTTTCCCGGAGGGGAATTCGCCTAATGATTGTGCCAATACCCGGTAAAGCCAGCATTTATCCTGATAAACTTACGCGTCGTGCGGCTGCGCCAGACCGATCAATCTCTTCACATACTCTAGAGTTAATCTCCAGGCTTAAAAAGGCTGGCGTGGAGGTCATAGACCTCTTTGAGCCTTTCCGGCGGTTGCGGGAAAAGCAGCCGATGCCTTCCGGGCAAGCGTACTATCTTCGCCAGGATACGCACTGGTCCGGGATGACAGTCAGTATAGCCGCCGGTGTTGTAGCTCAAAGAATCCATAATCTTGGTTGGGTGGATCGCGGTTCGACGCAATACGATCTGAAGCTCGTGTCTGTAAGACGGCGTAGTGACATTATCCGAATGGTGACGGTACCGGGTATCGAGCGACACTTTCCTGCCGAAGAGGTCCGCTGCTACCAAGTTGTCCACAGAGCCAGTGGCAAGCTATATAAAGATGACCCGCGTTCGCCCGTGCTCGTTCTAGGTGATAGTTTTCTGAGAATTTATCAGACGGATGAACCCGGTTCCGCGGGATTCATCGCTCACCTCGCACGAATGCTTAAACATCCTTTGGCCTCTATCGTCAATGACGGCGGGGCTTCCACACTTGTGAGGCAGGAGCTAAGCAGAAAGGTAGATGTCCTCCGAGGAAAAAAGTTGGTGATTTGGGAATTTGTGGAAAGGGACATTCGGTTTGGTGTGCAGGGCTGGAAGTATGTGCCTGTGTTCGCAGATTGAAAAATGGGAGCGCAACAGGAGCCTTTGACTATTGAGGGGGGCAACCAAACGATGGCTCACGGGCAGGAGTGTGTTCGTGCTTTCGTGCAGCTTTGTGATTACTACAGTACGAAAGCACGAAGGCACTAGAGATCTGTCATCCATTTTGGAGTTAAGTCAATAATTAGATAGGTCTATTCTCTATTCAGGAGTGGATGCCATGAAAGTGAGAGGAATGCCTACAACCCTTTTTCTGTCCCTGCTTTTCCTGTTGCTGCTGAAGGCGACCGCCTATGATCAGGGCATCGAAGGGATGCAGGTTGTGGGCTATGCCGACCGGCTGAGCGTGCAACCCGGAGAAACCATTCGTTTTATGGTGAGCAGTAAAGTTTCCAGCTACCGGGCCGACATTGTGCGGCTGATCCATGGCGACCCTAGTCTGCAAGGTCCGGGCTTCAAGGAAGAGCTCATCGAGATGCCGATTAACAAGGAATATCCGGGTCGGCACCAAGATGTGCAAACTGGTTCATACGTTTTGGTGCCGGATAACCCTGCCTTGCGACAGACGGGGAGTTTCACCCTGCAAGCTTGGATCTACCCGACCACACCGCAAAAGGGGGCGCAAGCGATCATGACCAAGTGGTCGGCCAGTGACCGGGTCGGATACGGCCTGTTTTTGGACAGGGATGGGAGTCTGGCCCTGTGGCTAGGCGACAAGAACGGCCATGTCGAGAGAATCCGGACCGGTAAGCCCTTCTCGGCCTACCGGCGAGCGGGGAGGGCCAAACCGGGGCGGGAACCCCTCCACAGTTCACACTGGTATTTTGTTGCCGCTACCTACGATGCGAGCAGTGGCAAGGTCGCACTCTGCCAGGAACCGGCCATGGTGTGGCCTTTGGTCGCTACACCGGTTGTTGTCGAACGGACGTTACCCATGAAATCGGTTGGTGCAAACGAGCTTCCGTTCTTAATGGCCGGATATTGGGAGTTGTACGATGCTGGCGAGGGCGTGATCGGAGGCCATTTCAATGGCAAGATCGAGAGTCCGCGCCTGTTCGACCGTGCGCTGACGGAGCAGGAGGTCGACCTGTTAAAGCGAGGCGGCAGCCCGAAGGACCCGGTCGCGGCGTGGGACTTTTCGGCTGACATCTCATCGAGGAAAGTGATGGACACCTCAGCCAACAAACTCCACGGGCAGACGGTCAACATGCCTGCGCGGGCTGTGACGGGTCACAACTGGACAGGAAACGAAACGAATTTTAACCATGCAGGGAACCAATATGGAGCCATTCATTTTCATGACGATGACCTGGATGATGCCGGCTGGGAGGTCGGATTTGAATTCAAGGTCCCTGTCGACTTCAAGAGCGGGGTGTATGCGGCACGCCTTCGAGCAGGCAACGGAGAAGACTATGTTCCTTTTTTCGTGAGGCCTAGGAAGGGGACGACTACAGCACGGATTGCCTTTCTGATCCCCACCTTCACCTATCTGGCGTACGGCAATTCGGGAAGTCCAGATCCTCTGAGTTTGAGCCTCTACGATCACCACTCCGACGGCAGCGGAGTTTGCTATTCGTCCCGCCTGCGACCCATCCTCACCATGCGGCCGAAAGCTCTCACAACTTGGGGAGAACACAGCTATGCGCGCCATTTGTCTGCGGATCTTTATATGGTGAATTTCTTGGAAGCGAAGGGGTACAGGTATGACGTCATCACCGATGAGGACCTCCACCTTGAAGGAATGGCCCTGCTGGAGCCGTACCAGGTTGTCATCACCGGATCTCATCCGGAGTACTGGTCGGGACAAATGCTGGACGGGCTCAAAGCCTACCTGGAGAAAGGAGGGCGACTCATGTATCTGGGTGGCAACGGTTTCTACTGGGTCACTTCGATGGACCCCGAGCAGCAGCACACCATTGAGATACGACGGTGGGGAGGCACACAAGCCTGGCAAGCAGAGCCGGGTGAGTACCACCATAGCACCACTGGGGAGATGGGAGGATTGTGGCGCTTTCGTGGCAGGCAACCGCAGAGGCTCGTGGGTGTGGGGTTCACAGCTCAAGGCCCGGGTCGGAACATGCCGTACCGGCGCCAGCCTGGAAGTTTTGATCCCCGGGCAGCATTCATCTTTGAGGGAATCGGTCCAGACGAGCTGATCGGTGATTTCTCCTCGTTGGTCAGGGAATACGGGGCGGCCGGGGATGAACTAGACCGCCTCGATCAGCAGCTGGGCACGCCTGCCCACGCGCTTTTGTTGGCCAGCGCCTCAGACTTTCCTGACACTTACCAGCACGTCGTGGAAGAAGTCTACAATATAAATGACGGTCCTAATGATGCGCTCGTAAAGGCAGACATGGTGTACTTCGAATACCCCAACGGCGGCGCGGTGTTTTCGGTGGGTTCGATCAGCTGGAACGGGGCACTTTTCTACAATGAGTATAACAATACCGTAGCCCGGATTACCGAAAACGTCTTGAAGCGGTTTGCATCAGATGAGCCCCTGCCCGATTAGGGACAGCATCCGAGAAGATCTACGCGATCAACACGATGTTCTTCAACCTGGCCCTGGCCCGGGAGACCTAGGAGAAAGACCTGGCCGAGACGCGCCGGGGCCAGGTACTGGCCGAGCTTGCCGCCAACGCAGGGAGTGATTCCAAATATCTCCAGTGGTGAGCTTTACCGGAAACTCCGGCGTTGTGGACGCTTCGTGCCGAGGTGACGCGGGAGGCGCTGGTGCACCACCTCTTGAGGATGTGAAGACGCTGAACTCCGGTCCTTTCCCCGCTAAAGAGGCCCATTTTTCGAGCGAGAAGCGATTTCCTGAATTTTTTCCAGAGCTCGCAACCAGCTTTTGATTTCGCCCCCGGACGGATGCAGTGTTTGCGTTCCAAAGCGGGCGCGGATAAATGACCCCAACCGGGGGGCCTGATCTGCCAGAATCCGCTTCTGGGATTCTCTAGCCTTTCCCTCCGGCATCCGCAAAAAAGCGTGCAAATCCACCATCAAATCGGCAAAGCGCGCTCCCACCCGAAGCGTGGCCAAAAGGTGTTCCAGATCCGGGCGTGAAGCTTGCTCCGCCCCCGTTTGTCTTAAGGCCTCCTCCACCAATCTCTCCCCCTTTCGCGTCACCCTTGCCCATTTGTTCCACCTGGAAATCAATCGCTGGTGAAAGTCAGAGGCGGACAGCTTGTGTTTCCTCATGAACTCCAGCCGACGTGGCTCTGTGATTTCCGTCGACCAGGCATGAGCGTCTAAAGCCAAATTGCGCCACATTGCTGTCAGTGGATACAGTCTTGGCCACATCCTAGGTGGTGTCTCATCCTCCGTCGCATTTTCATAAAGGGTGTAGAAGCGAACCATCGCAGGCGCTGCCTTCTTGCCGTAGAGTCGGATGCAGGCTTTTTCGAGCAATCCCTCCTCTCCAAAGATTTCTTTCGGCCCAACTCTGTTGTGCTGAAGATCCTGTCGTATCTGGTCAGCAGTTTCGTGGGACTTCGGGTCACGGTAAAACCCGGTGGAGCGAACGTTCCAACTGTACTCTGCATCTATCAACTGAAGGGGTTCCTGATTGAAACCGCTTCCTCCATTGTAGATAGTTCCAGCACCCAAAAAGGAACGATTGAACGCCGGTGAGGACACGACCGGGTAGTCATTGTAAAAATAGTTTGCACCACCGGCAAAGAACATAAACACTTTAAAAGAGCGGCCGGTTTTTTGCATACGTTGGTTGAAATCGTCAACAAAGCGTCGGGAGGTTCCTTTGAGTGGGTAGAGCTCTCGGAAGCAGATTTGTACATTGGGCGACGCCGGGAGCAGCTTGGCGATGTTCTCCCACAGCTGCAAGACATTTTCCCAATCCGACACAGAGGTTGCCGACGTATGGTACACAGGAGACACAAGAATGATTGTGCAATCACGTGCCGCATCGTATCCCGTTTCGGGATTCTTGACGCTCTGTACTGCCTCAATCAACTGCCTATATCCGTGGGCCAGCCCACCGGCCCCTCCATCAACTGCCCGTAGATCATCATTCGACCAGCGCAGGCGGCAGAATCGGCCGCAGCGCTGCAACCATGACTGCTGAGTTCCATCAAATCCACCAAAGTCTTCGTGGTGGATGTACAGACCGCCAGGCTCCGTTTTCTCCACATACTCTCGCAATTCCGTGGCCTTGAGTCGATTGAGTTCCTCGTTACCCCGGCAGCTTCCAGTCGTTCTCGGATTCATCCCCCCTTCTCTCTGGTAGGGGAAACCCATGCACTCGTAGAGCTCTCCGTCGGGATAGGAAACACGATTCAAGAAAAGCTGTCCCAGGTAGGGGGCTTCTTCATACAGGGGACCGGATTGGTAACTCATTCCGTAACTGGCTCCATAGCCGCCTGTAACCATGCGAATGCCGCGCGTACGGGCATACCGGTTTAATTCCCGCATCATTCTTGCAAAACCGGGAAACAAATCCGTTCCCCACCCGAATCCATGAGCGAGAACCATGTTAATCTTGTAATTCAGGCAAAAATCCAGTTTACGCTTGACTCTTTTGACATAAGACTCCAATCCGTCTCCCCAGTCGTAGCTCCAGCGATCAATTTCGACATTCATCAACCAGTCCGCTGCCATCCGGTACTGGAAATCCGGATAATCGCGGATCTGACATCCTGGTAGGGTTACACCTCCAGTCTCGGTTTTCATAAGTTGACGCAGAGAAACCGCCGCATAAAGTGTCCCTTGATCGCCCGCTCCAATTAAGTAGATTCGTCGGGACGATGGGTCAACCCAAAGGATGTATTCCTGCCCTGTGGAAGTTTCTGACGCCAGCAGCTGACGATCTCTCGGATCCAGCACATCGCCCTGCTGCGGTTCTCCTTCGCGAATCCAATCCTGATAAGGAGCCAGGACGAGCTGAACAACCCCTGGACGTTGTTTTTCTCCCAATCCCGTGCGGCCCGGTTGAAGGTAGACCGCGTTTTGCCGAAAACCTTCATCCACAAGATCCACGGCAATCTCCAGTTGCCCCGAAGATCTCGTCGGCATCAAATACTCAATAGCTGTGGTGCTGGCTATGAAAATCGATCCCTTCGTGAGTTGAAAGTCTTGCGGCGTCGGCAGAATTCCCGATTCGCTGGCCTGAAGAAATACCCCATTAAAAGTGGTTAATACGAACAGAAAAAAGATCTCTTTCATGTTTTTGCTCCTTTCATGTTAAGAAAAACCGTTCGTCGAAGCTCTGGACAAGCCCAGATTAGTGACACGAATCTCTCAAATCATCTAGGAAATCTGACTCGGCTACTGTCAATACTGTGCCGTCAGTTCGTATTTACCGGTTCGCGTCAAATGTAGACGAACACCGTCTTCTTCTGCCTTTACCCATTGAACAGCTTTATTCCTGCTGGATTTGCCCGTTTTCCAGATCTTTCTCCCATCGAGTCTCACTTCACGAGGCTTGACTGTTCCCTTCGAGGGAATAAGGATCTCGGCACTGGTCCCTTCGGGAATCTCCCCTTCCAGACGAAATTCGCCAGCGTTCACCGTCCATGACACAGGGATCTCTCCTTTTAAAGAAGGAAATGAACCTTTGGCCCAATCCAGACCCACTATATGGGGCTCGACCGCAAAGACTTGAAAACCAGGCTTTAGTGGACGAAGACCCAAAATGGTGGTCGCAAAGTAGTAGGCAGGGGTGCTGGCCCAGCCGGCAGCTAGTGTGTTGTGACGATCCCAGTTTCCCCAGAATGCCGTGGCACCTTGATCTAACAAGCTTCCCCAACGTTCTTTGACCTCGGCAATCT
>JALLON010000005.1 GCA_027717925.1 Acidobacteria bacterium AH-259-G07
CTCACCCTTCCGCAGCACCACCATTTTCACCGGAACCCCCACTTTCAGGGCCTCGAGGGTGTAAGTGTAATCGTAGATGTTTTCAATCTTCTTGCCTGCCAGCTCAATAATAATATCACCACCCTGGACGCCGGCCTGCTCGGCGGGTCCTCGTTTGATCACGCCTGAAAGCTTGACACCTGCGACGCCGCTTTGTGAATAGTCGGGAATGGTACCCAGGTAAGTACGCAAGTTGGCTCGTCTCATTGAGCTTTCAGGTTTTTCCATCTCGATATACTGGGGTGCATTCTTGCGCGTGAGCAGCGAACGGGTGATGAGCGCCATTAAACGAGCAACTTTTTCTGTACCCTCGTAGTTGATTTTGTCGGCGGCATCCCGAGGGGTGTGGTAGTCCTCGTGGGCGCCGGTAAACGCGCTTAGAATCGGGACGCCTTTCAGATAGAAGCTGGTTGCATCAGTAGGTAGGTAGCTGTCGTTCTGAATCACGATCGGCAGTCCCAGTGGAATGTTGTAGCGCTCGATCTCGCCGAGCCAAGTTGAACTCGAACCGACGCCCTGCAGGATAAGACTCTTTCTAAGGCGTCCAATCATGTCCAGGTTGAGGTAAGCAGCTACAGGCGGAGCCAACCCGGAGGTCTCCTTTTGCTTCGCCAGCAACTCGGTAAAGTAACTAGAACCCAACCGACCCTGCTCTTCTCCGGACCAGGCGGCCAAAAGCAGGTCCCGTTTCATGGGAAGCTTCCCTTGGGTCTTTAGGTCCGCCAGGTGTTGAGCGATCTCAAGTAATCCGCCCACACCAGAAGCATTGTCGTCTGCCCCGTAGTGAATCATGTCCTTCTCTTCTTCTCGAGCCAGGGATCCGGCACCCAAACCATGCCCCAAATGGTCGACGTGAGCTCCGACGACGATAGCCTCTCCGCTGTCTTCAAGGGCCCTTAGCCTTGCCAATACGTTGCGTCCGATCCGCTTTTCTTGCTGAATATCGATTTTGATCTCAAGCTCAAGATCGAGGATTTGAAAGCCCATCACCGAGCCACCCTTGTCCAACTGATCCTGTAGATCCTGCAGATTCTTCCCGGAAGGTTTCAATAATTGTTGGGCAAGATCATCCGTGACCGAGATGGCGCCGATGCTGGTGCCGGCGACAGAGCCGTCGAAAGAGAGTCTCACCAGTTCTTGTTTCACCTGTGAATTGGGGCCGCTGAGCACAATTAGACCGCGCGCGCCTCGATCTCGAGCCGTCATTACCTTGTAGCGCAGGCTTGAGTACCGGGCTAGATGCTGCCGAAATTCTGGGGAAATATTCTCAGGGAGGTATCGAAAAACCATCACCCACTTGTCCCTGACGTCTAAATGAACGAAGGAGTCATACTGCTCATACTGATCGGTCCCGGGAGCAGCGATGCCGTAACCCGCAAACACAATTCCTGCCGGATCAAAAACACCCGTCTTGGAAAAAGCCAAGGGCCGCCAATCTTGATCAACCACAAAGCCCTTCCTTGGGGAATCTGGCTCAAGGGTTTTCAGTCGATTCTCGGATCCGAGGGAGACTCCACTGGTAAATTCAAAGCTTTGAAAATAGGTTCCATTGTCACCGGCTGGCTCCAGTCCAAGAGATTGAAAGACCGAGGCAACATACTCAGTGGCACGCCTTGCACCCTCGGTCCCGGTAAGGCGTCCTTCCATCTGATCTGAAGCCAGATAACTCACATGGAGGTGTAAATCTTGGGCGCTAATTTCAGGGTGACTCGCCCGCACATCCAAACTGAGCATCTGCCGCGCCTTGATGTTATTCCATTCGGCAGTGAACAGTTGTGATTGTCGATTTGTTGTACGATTACTGGTCCACACCAGCTGTTTCCCGTCGGGGCTAAAGACCGGGAGACTATCGAAACCGTCCGTATGGGTCACACGAACCGGTTCAGTTTTTCCTTTGGCGTCCACCAGGTAAAGCTCAAAATCCCCAAATCCGTGTAAGTTGGTTGCAAAAATCAAGTAGTCCCCGGAAGGATGGAAATAGGGCGCCCAGGACATCGCACCCAAACGGGTGATCTGCCTGTCCTCCCAGTCGTCTAACCGCATGGTATAGATTTCGGCTGTGGTGCCGTCCTCGGAAAATCGCCGCCAACAGATTTTTTGGCCATCCGGACTGAAAAACGCTCCTCCATCGTAACCCTTTGCATCAGTTAGACGGCGCACGTCATTTCCATCGGCGTCCATGAGATAAAGATCCACCATGTAAGACTTGTCATGCTCGAAGACAGTCTGATCCTCGGGGGGCAGCTTTTGGCTGTAGGCATGACGGTTCGAAGAAAATACGATCAGTTTGCCGTCGGGTGACCAAGAGGCCTCGGCATCGTAACCTTGGGTCTTGGTAAGATTTTTCAGATGGATCGCTTTGAGATTGGTCTCGTAAATGTCAAAGTACTCGTCATAGTCCCAGGAGTATCGGCGAGTTTTTCCCGAGGCCCGGCGCCTCAGCTCCTCTTTTTGCTTGAGAAGCGCGTTGGGATCTTCATGTGTCGATGCAAAGAGCACCTTCTGCCCAGTGGGGTGAATCCAGGCACAGGTGGTTTTACCGTAGCCTGGGCTGACGCGATGGATATGGCCCGTTTTCAAATTCATCAAGTAAATCTGAAAGAAAGGGTTCTCGGCCTCGCGTTCTCCCTGGAAAACCAACATCGATCCATCAGGGCTGAAGTACCCTTCGCCCGAGCGGCGGCCCTGAAAAGTCAATTGCCGAATATTGGAAAGGAGCCGACCCTCCTCACGCCCTTCCTCCGAAGAGCTCGTGTGGATCCTAAAATGCGGGTTTGTCAGAGCCGTGGAACCGCCGCTTGAAGTGGACTGAACGACCAGTGGTGGCAAAAGAAGTCCAAGAACCAGCAGTGCTGAAAAACGAATATTTTTCATCCGCCTAACCATAACCGCCGGCTTGATCAAGTTCAAGGCGATCGGGGGGGAAGATGATCGTTCTATCCCCCTGCAGCCTGCGATCACCGGCATGGAGGTCGAAAGAGTCTGTGACACGGACAGATAATCTCGCCATAGAAGCGAGAGTCAGGCAACAGAGTAATCGCCCATAGATGGGATACCCCTCAGCTCGACGCGACCCCCTCCCTTCGCTACTTGCTTTCTTCGCTGATACATTCTACTGAAAAATTCCCGCTCGAATAGAATAGTCTTGGGCGGAAAGAGGAGGAGAAGCCTCCAGAACATTTCCATCAAACTGGATCCGGCTCAAATCCAAGCACTTCGTAAGATCGCCACGATGAAATCGATTCCCTACCAAACCCTCAGCCGGCAGTGGTTAGCTGAAGGTATCCGCAAGGAGCTCCTTAAACCGAACAACTGAGCAACCGAAGATAAGCGGTGAAGACGTCGTACTAGTATATACTAAAGGTGATACCAGTTCTCGAATAAGGGGAGGATCCTATTATGTCCAGGGTGCTGTCACTCAAACTGCGGGACGAGATACTCCGGGAGGCGGAGGAGATTGTCAACGAGAGCCCTCGTAGCAGAAACGCCTACTTCAATGAGGCCATCCACTTTTACAACAAGCTATGCAAGCGCAAGCTCTTGAAGCAAGCAATCGCGAAGGAGTCTGCCCTGGTGGCAGAGGACTCCATGGAGGTGCTTGAAACCTTTGAGCAGTTGGAAGATGAACTGAGCGAGTAGGCCGGATGGAGATCAGGAAGTGGTGGGTTTATTTGGCCGACCCAGGTCGACGCATCGGTACCGAGCCAGGGAAGGTGAGACCGGTAGTGGTGGTGCAGACGGATCTACTCAACCCGACCCACCCCTCCACGGTTGTCTGCCCCCTGACGACCAAGATCCAAGCTAAGGCCGATATTCTGAGGGTCCATCTGAGAAAAGGCGAAGCTGGGCTTCAAGAGCGGTCTGACATTATGGTGGATCAGCTTCGGGCCATCGATAGCCGGCGTCTCATGCGAAAGCTTGGGAAGATCTCCCGTTCCAGTCGAGAAAGGTTGGCCGAAAGGATCCGTATCATTCTCGGATAGGAGCGCCTGAGGGACTCCGCGTTCTTCCACCAGATCCAGGTTTCGCCCGGCAGCCCGTCCCCTCCGTGCGTTTGGTGATTCCAATGAGCGGCGGCACTGTGGTATGGTCCTCAATCAGGCAGAGAACAGGTGATGGCTCATCAAGAAGACACCAAAATGTCCGAGAGGCAGCTGAATCATTACGCTGTGTTTAGCTTTACGGATTCCTTTTGGCAGCACACGGCCGAGGAACGTCGGTCCTTCCTAAAGCAGCTCGGCACCGAGATTCCCGGGCTGGCTGATCGGGTTTTCCTGTACAACATTTTTCCTACACGATCTGAGGGCGATGTGATGGTCTGGAGCGCTCTGAGAGCAGAGGATCCACAGGCAGCCGGCAATTTCTTCAGGAGCTTCGCTTCCATGAGCGTCTCCTGGAGGCAGTTTCTCAAACCTGTCAACACACTTTGGGGATTTACGCGCCCTTCCGTTTATGCCAGCGGAAAGTCTTCTCAGGAACTCGATCCACTGCAGTCAGAGCGCGGGTCTTACCTGGTTGTGTATCCCTTTTTAAAGAGCCGGGAATGGTACCTGATGAGCAAGGATGCTCGACAGGGAATGATGAACGAACACATCAGGATCGGTCGACAATATCCGGAAATTCGCCAGCTTCTTCTCTATTCCACCGGCCTTCAGGATCAAGAATTTGTCGTGGTTTACGAAACGGAGGACCTGGCCCATTTTTCCCAATTGGTTACTGCGCTTCGTGACACGGAAGGGCGGAAATACACCTTGCGAGACACGCCGATATACACGGCAATTTACGCACCTCAAGAAAAAATCCTATCGGGTTGGTCATGACCGAACGCGGCCTCACCATGCAGTCGAAAAGATCCAAGAATCTCGCGGAGCGAGGAAAAAAAGTGATGCCTGCAGGCGTCAGCAGTCCAGTGCGGGCTTTTCGGGCCGTGGGTGGAGATCCTGTTTATATCGCCAGGGCTGAGGGCGCGATCGTGACCGATGTGGACGATAACTCTTATATCGACTACGTTTGCTCATGGGGCCCCTTGATCCTGGGACACTGCCATCCCGACGTGCTGGGAGCAATCCAGAGAGCTGCGGTACATGGGACCAGCTACGGTGCCCCGCACGAAGGGGAGATCACACTGGCAGAGGCCATTGTGGAAGCCATGCCGTGGATAGAAATGCTGCGATTCGTGAACTCCGGCACCGAAGCAGCAATGAGTGCCCTTCGTCTCGCACGCGCGGCCACCGGTCGGAGTAAGATCGTCAAATTCGAGGGCAACTATCACGGGCATGTTGACTACCTTTTGGTCAAGGCGGGCTCGGGCGTCGCCACTTTTGGGCTGCCGGACAGCTCCGGTGTCCCGCCACAAACCACGCGAGACAGCCTTGTCGCAGCTTTCAACCACCTGGATGCGGTAGAGAATCTATTCAAAGAATACGGAGAGACGATCGCTGCAGTTATTGTCGAACCGGTGGCGGGCAATATGGGTGTAATTCCTCCTGCAGAGGGTTTTTTGACGGGACTCCGTCAGTTGACTCAAAGCTACGGTGCCTTGCTCATCTTTGATGAAGTCATAACGGGCTTCCGGGTCTCTCGCGGCGGGGCCGCGGGGCTTTATGACGTCAAACCAGATTTGGTTTGCCTGGGAAAAATTATTGGCGGAGGATTGCCAGTAGGAGCTTATGGAGGCGATCGACGCCTCATGGAGCTGGTCGCACCGCTCGGCCCTGTTTACCAGGCGGGAACTCTTTCGGGAAACCCACTTGCGATGGCAGCCGGATTGGCCACAATACGGAAACTGACGCCCGAACTTTATGCCTTGTGCGAGATCAAAGGCAAAGCTCTGCAACAAGGGTTGTGCGAGGCGGCAAACCGCTGTGGGATTGCTGCCCAGGTGAACCGGGTGGGCTCGATGCTGAGCCTCTTCTTTCTTGACCATCCAGTCATCGACTCCAGTACAGCCTTTTCGACCGATCGCACATTATACGGCCGTCTCTTTCATGCGCTACTTCGGCGCGGCGTCTACTTGCCACCCTCAGCACTGGAATCGTGGTTTGTCAGCTCAGCTCACAGCGAATCTCTCATTGAACGCACGCTCGAGGCCTTCACTCCGGCTCTGCAGGAGACTCTTTCAAACTGAGTAGGAGGAACTCAAAACTCAGAACTCAAAACTCACAGATTCTCTGGGCATCGCCCAAGGGGGGGACCTTGCGCTTAGCCATTGCTGCCGACCATGCTGGATACGCTTTGAAGAAGCAACTCGTTCAAGCTCTAAAAGGGATGGGCTATGAGATGCTCGATTTGGGAACCCACAGTGAGGATCCCGTTGACTATCCCGATTTTGCCGAAAACCTGGGCACCACAATTCTTGAGGGTCGAGCCGAGCGAGGCATCCTCATTTGCGGCAGCGGTGTAGGCGCCTCAATAGCTGTCAACAAAATCCCTGGCATTCGAGCAGGTTTGTGCCACGATACATACTCCGCTCACCAGGGTGTCGAGCATGACAACATGAATGTCCTGGTCATGGGCTCACGAGTGGTTGGAGGTGAACTGGCCCTGGAATTGGTTCGCACCTTTCTGGGCGCGACCTTCTCCGAGGAGGAGCGGCACTGCCGCCGTTTGAAAAAGATTAGCCAATTGGAATCCCGCTATTGTCATTCCAGCAAAGAGGAGAAGAAATGAACCGCAAGGGTCCACTTCAGAGCCATGATTGGGGCAGAAAATTGCAACTCCCTCTTGCAATGGCAGCTGAGATGGCTAAAACTAAAACCTTAGTGAGAACCTTCAGTGAGGAATAAGTGAAATTCCCTTGTCTTAGAGTGTTGGGCCCGAAGGGCGTCGAACAAGTTTACGAAATCGCTGACGACGAAATCCTAATTGGGAGAAAATCGGACGTCGACATTGTCTTGGTGGATCCCTATGTCTCGCGGAATCATGCCAAAATCCTAAAGGAGACCGAGGATTACCGCCTTGTTGATCTAAAGAGCACGCACGGCACTTTTGTCAACGACCAGCCTATTGAGCAACAGGTGCTGAACCATGGTGACCGAATCAGACTGGGACGTCTGGAGTTACTTTTTGCCACGAAACAATTGGACATCACCCTTTCCACCCTTTCCACCACTGCGTCTGATGATCTGGAGAAGTCCATGACACAACTAACCTCGGTTCTCGCTTCTGCGCAATATTCTGACTACTCTGACCTGGAAAAAATGAACTACATTTTGGATTTCCAATACCAATGGGGACAGCAGTTCTCGTCGGAAGCAACTTTCCAACAAATACTCAGGTCCGCCCTGAGTATTAGTGGCGCAGAGAGAGGTTTCGTTCTTGCTAAGGAAGAGGACACCTTCGAGTACTCCCTGGGTCTCACCGGCGAGGGACAAGTTTTATCCCAGTCCGATTTCCACGGTAGCAAGACTGTCGTGCACCAGGTCTCGAGCACCGAAGAGCCGGTCTTCATGAGCGAAGGAATTGAAGGTGAACTCGCTCAACAGAAGAGCATTCTGGAGATGAATGTGCGGGCGGTGGCCTGCTTACCACTCAAGGGAATATCCTCTGAGTTAGACAAACCCCAGCTTCTTGGAATTCTCTATCTCGATAGCACCGAGACCATGCATACACTGTCTGGTCTGGATCAGAAAATCTTAAACAAGCTGGCGGGGGAAGCGGGCAACGTGCTCGAGAAGCTGGAAATGATCAGAAGCTTTGAGGAGAGAAAAAAGTTCGAGCAGGAATTGGCCATTGCTTACGAAACCCAAAAAGGTCTTTTGCCTCATTCCCTTCCCCAGTTTGAAAATTTTCACATCTGCGCCTTCAGTGAACCCACTCGTTACGTAGGAGGCGACTTTTACGATTTCCTGGAACACAGACCCAATGAACTGGTGGGGGTTTTGGCAGACGTCTCAGGAAAAGGAGTCCCGGCAGCTCTTTTGAGTTCCCTGCTGCAGGGAGCACTGGACATGGAATGCCGTTCCGGTGCACCACTTGAGGAAGTCCTGGACCAAGTCAATAAGTTCCTTTATGCAAGAACAGCTGCCAATAATTTCGTCACTTTGTTTATTTTCTCTTTAAATTCTCAGGGCAAAGGAAAATTTGTCAGCGCAGGACACAACCCGGCTTATTTGTTTCGTGCTCCTACAGATGAGATTGAAGAGCTCGCCTCTGATGGTTTGATCTTGGGTGCTTTCGATTTTGCTTCCTACCAATCCCATGCCTTGCAATTAAATCCCGGAGATGTTTTGCTCGTCTATTCCGACGGCGTCACAGATGCGGCCAATCCCCAAGGGGAGATGTTTGGAGAAGAGAGACTTCGAGAAATCGTCAGGTCGAGTGCATCGGCTGGAGCGGAGGTTTTGGAAAAAAGGATTCTGGATTCGCTTGAGCAATTCACTCAGGGAATGCCTCAGACGGATGATATCACTTTTGTACTTCTCGAGGCGGCGAAGGGGTAGCCGAGCATAATGGCCAGCCTTTCATTGTCGTGCAACTCCCGGAGGGGCAGACATTGAAGCACCGTACAGCAGATAGAGGAGGACAAGATGAGAAAACGTGAATTCATTTACTTCTTTGTTTGCACATTGATGATCGGTCAAACCCTATGCCTGGGAAAGGGACTTTCAAAAGCTGCCAAGAAAGAGGTGGAAAATAGATATCAGGAGGCTCGCGGTGAGGACGCTGGAACCTTTCTTGTAGTGACTCGGAAGGGGATTCCGGCGGGACTTGACGCAGTTTATTTTTTAACCGCCGCATACGGGACACCAAGTCCCAAAGTGAAAAAAAACATCCCCGAAGTCGAGATCAAGAATGGGAAAATCACCAAGGTAAAGTCCAACTCTGAGCCAATATCTTTTCAGCCGGGGAGTCTTCTAATCATTGAACGTTTGAGGATTAAGAACGACTACATTGAAATACAGACCCGCACTTTTGAGTCTTCACCCACCAATCGGGATGTTCCGGTTGGTTTAAATCTTTATGAGCGAGCAAGACTAAAGTTTTATTTTGATAGATCTACGATGGAGTCCGACGAACTGGAGGTTGTTTTCTCCACTATCGATGAATGGCTCAAAGGCTTTGATGACCACACCCAAGCATTCAAGCACAGCCGGAGCATCTCGGGTCCACGAATAGTGTTCGGGATGACCTTTGCACAGGTCGAAGAAATTATGGGACTTCCTGAAACCAAAGAGTCGGATGGTAACAGGGTAATTTACAGGTACAAGGATATGACGGTGGAGTTCTTTGATGGGAGGAGCACCAGATACGCCAAAAAATAAGTAAGGTTGCCGGCTTCAGAATTGGGCGGTACTGATCAGGAGTCAGGAGCCAGGAGTCGGAATCCAGAATCCAGAATTCAGAATTCAGAAGGAGCTGACGGCTTGACCGGCGACCAGAGGCACTGTCCTCTTAACCGGCTGACCCCCTGACCGCTGACCCCGTAACCCGCCGACCCCCTGACCGCTCGCCAACGAATGCAGGGCAGCTTCTGGATTCTGAATTCTGAATTCTAGCTCCTGGCTCCTGACTTCTGACTCCTGGCTCCTGGATTCTAGCTCCTGGCTCCTGACTCCTGACTCCTAAGCTCCGCCTCCTCCGCCCAGAAGCGATGTCCGGTCTGGTGAATGAAGACATCTTCCAGGGTTGGTTTGCCCACCGTCACCGCTTCGATCTGGTCGGGGTAATTCTCCATCAGCTTTGAAGCAAATTCGTGCCCGCGAGGGAGCTCTAATCGAACCGTACCATCGACCACTCCGGGCTTACAGGCAAACCTCTTTTCAATCTGATCACGAAGACCTTCGGGATCCTGGGTTTGCACTACGATGACGTCTCCACCGATTGTTTCTTTCAAGGCCACCGGGCTTCCACTCGCGACCACCCGCCCTTCGTTTAGGATCACAAGATAGTCACATCGCTCAGCCTCTTCCATTAAGTGAGTGGTGAGAAGAATGGTCATTCCCCCCTGATCGCGTAGAATGTTCAAGTATTTCCAGAAGTCTCGTCGAACTCCCGGATCCAGCCCTAAAGTGGGTTCATCCAGCATGAGAATTCGAGGGTGATGCAGCAGGCCTTTGGCCAGCTCTAAACGACGACGTAGACCACCAGAGAGCGTTCGGGCAAGATCACGCCTGCGATCTTCCAATCCAAACCGAACGCTCAGGTCCTTCACACGCTCTTTCAGTTCTCCCCCCCTAAGTCCATGAAGACGACCTTGGTGGAGCAGGTTTTCCTCGGTAGTTAGTTGCAAATCCAAGCTATTGGTTTGAAAAACAACGCCAATCATGCGGCGTGCTTGGTGGGGATCTTTTCTTACATCCACACCAGCCACTCTCGCGTTTCCTCCGTCGGGAACAAGCAGGGTACAGAGGATATGAAACAGGGTGGTCTTGCCTCCCCCATTGGGTCCTAAAAGACCGAAGATCTGGTTTCGCTCAACCGAAAACGTGACGTCTTGAAGTGCCTTATTGCGCCCGTATTGGAAGCTGACGTTGTCTACTTCAATAACAGATACAGGCTGGGAATCAGTGATCGAGGGAGAAGGACGCGAGCGCTTGTCTGCCATTGGTCATCCATTCGTCTTGTCGATGACCATGAGAATCAGGAGCAAGGGAAGGTAGGCTACTGAAGCTCGTAGAACATGCCTGGCTGAGGTCATTGAGCGGCAGAGGGCTATCTCGAATCCAAACCAGATAAGGGCTGAGCCCAACAAAACCGCACCCACAAGGTAAACCATCCCCGCCAAACCCCACATCCATGGGCCAATACTCAAGAAGAATAAGAGGATGCTGAAAGCCAGAATGCGGCGGCTCGTTCTCTTGCCGTCCGGATCGACTGAAGACAACATGGTGAATCCACCGCGCTGGTAATCCTCTTTGTAAATCCAGAAGATGGCTAAAAAATGTGGAAATTGCCAGGCAAAGAGAATCGCAAAGAGAAGCAAAGCATGAAAATCAAGATGACCCTTCGCAGCCGCCCAACCGATTAAAGGAGGTGCGGCCCCCGGGATTGCACCGATTGCGGTGCAAATAGGAGTCTTCATCTTCAAGGGGGTGTACACAAACAAGTAAAGAACCGCAGTGGCGCAAGCCAGAAAAGCTGCCAGAAGGTTTGTCGACAAACCCAAATAAAGCGTACCACCGCAAACCAGAACGCCACCGAAGATGACGGCATCACTGGCATCGAGCCGACCGGAAGGTAAGGGACGTGTACGAGTGCGCTGCATTCTGCCGTCCGCTTCACGTTCAAGAAACTGATTCAGGACAGCCGTACCTCCAGCCACCAAAGCCGTACCCAGTAAAGCGTGGACTAGCAGTACGAGATTTACTCTGCCCGAGGAAGCCAGATAGAAGCCGGCTGCCGTGGTGAACACTACCAACAGGGTGACCCTTGGTTTCGTGAGCTCAAAATGTGCTACCAGCTTTGTCGTAAACGGCCTTTCTCTGCCGCTTGCTTCTATTTTCATAAGGCTACTAGCACTGATTCATGGTCTTTCAAGGCCGCGTGACGACTTATTCTTAAGGTGAGAAGAAGACTGGTGGCCAGAAGAAGTGCACCCACTGCCACATGGGAAGCGGTAATCAATACCTTTTCCATGCTGGGCTGCACCTGGTTGACCCAATCGATTCGAACTAGATAAGCTCCCAATCCCAGGAATAATTGGGTAACAAGCAAACCCAGTGTTAAGTAAACCAACCGAATGA
This sequence comes from Acidobacteria bacterium AH-259-G07, assembly GCA_027717925.1. Classification (GTDB taxonomy): domain Bacteria; phylum Acidobacteriota; class UBA6911; order RPQK01; family JADFOI01; genus JALLOL01. Next base: position 11,724 of record JALLON010000005.1, read on the forward strand.
TCCCCCTATCACCTACTCTTTTGATGAATAGCAGCGACATAAAAACAATTACACCGGTTACTACAAGGGCTCCCATCAGATGTGCCAGCAAAGCTGAAGTGATGAGCACCGCTCCTTTCGTGCCATTGACGCTGCCCGAATGACGAAGCATGGCCCCGAGTACGAGCTGGCAAAGGACAGCTGCCGTACACAAAAGGGCCAACCTCAGTTCTGAGCCACCAGAGTTCCATGCCCCCCGACCCACTTGACTGAAAGGCCAGGAAAGATCAGTCCAGCCTGGTGATAATAGCAGGGCGAGCGTCACCACCAAACAGAAGAACAATTGAGCCAGGACGGCATGTAGCACAGAGACCGGTGTAGGAAGAAAGAAGAGAACCGTGACTCCTCCCAGAATCCCCTGCGCGATCACTGCCGCCAAGGCGATCAGACCCAGACGACGTACCCATGCGCGTGATTCTGCCTTCCACAACCAGAGGTTCAGAACGATGGTCAGCAGGCCTATTGTGGTGGCGACCATTCGGTGACCGTGTTCATAAAAGACGCCACCCACCATTTCAGGCATCAGTTGCCCATGGGAAAGGGGCCAGTCAGGCACGGAAAGGCCGGCATCATTGCTGGTCACCAGTGCTCCCGCGATGATTAAAAAAATCGTAGCAGCTGCGACTGTCTGGGCGAAGTAGTGAAGCCCCTTACGATATGGATTGTGCACTGATGGTCCCTCCGGCTCATGATTGGTGCTCTACGACAGGGAGCCTTATTGTATCAGTAAAGGGGGTGGGGGTCACAGGCCTTCAACTCTTGGGAACACTTAAATAACCCACCGCGAACTCTTTCGTCAACTTGGTGACGACGATCTCGTATGGCTTCTGGGTCCCTTCCACATAAAAGTAGATGGGCTCGTTGAGGTATTGGTCTTTTCTCTTGATGCGTTTTCTTCCAACCCTGATTTCCAACTCGTAGCGCTGCCTTCTGAAATCGATGTCCTTCATCCGAAGGTAGACCCCAAAAACCTTCATGATTCCAGTCTTTTCCTGCAGTTCAAAATTGTAGTACTCCCGTTCCAGGGATTTCTTGAATGCAGACAATTCGCCGGCTGTGGAGCTGGCTTTTTCACTGACTTGCGTAAGACCCTCACGATTGTTTTCGATATCTGATCGATTGCGCGTCGACATCTCACGCACTTGACCGATCTCCGAATGAGCCTGGCCGACTTGCTGTTTGACTTCTGTAGCCTCCACTTTTAAATGAGCTGTTTCTTCTTTCAGGGCATCGACTTCACTTTGATTGGCTTTTTCGATGGACATGGACTCCAGCTCGTGTGATTGTTGCGTCTGTTCCGACTTCAACTCAGTGTAAAGACCCTTATAGTGGTTCAGCTGCCCGGCCTGGACGCGGAGTTTCGACTGGCTTCCCGATAGCCCCGTTTCAAGAGTTTTGATTTTTTCTTGAGAGCTTCCCAAATCCTGTGTCACGCTGGAGAGCTGACTTTGGCTGGCAATCAGGCTGACATTGAGCTGGTCAATTCTCTGTTGAGCTTCGAAAACGTAGTACGCCAGAGCGCAGAGCGCAGCTACCAGAACAATCAAGCCCACAATATTTTTTGTTGCCCTGGACTCTGCCTTAGCCTCACCTTCAATTCCACTGCTCTTCCTGACGCGGGAAAATAAAGGATCTTCAAAGCCTTTGATTTGCTCCGAGCCATTCATAATTCCTCCAATCGAATCAGTCTATTGTTGATGTTTCTCTCACCAGCTTATTTAGATTGGGAGTGCTGTAAAATGTTTCAAAGGTGTCCACAACTGGTTCAATCAGCTTCAACCACGGCTCGCTCTATTACACACTTTACTTTTCCAATCATGGTTGGCTTGCGGCTGACTTGGCCCAGTATCTGGGTGATGTCTTGACGGCCGAAGATCGGCCGATCGCCATCCTCAAGCTTCTGGGTTATACAATGGAAATTCAGAAGGAAAGGCCATCTCGCCACGCAGACCATTGGGTAGAGATTGATCTTGAAAGGCGCGTTCTCGCTACCAATTCAGAACTGGTCCGCAGGGCAGTCGACCAAGCCACCCCTGGCCCAGAAGATCCCTACAGTCCCACGGCGCTGCGTCGTCTGCACGAGGTTTTAGACGAACACGATTTTACGGTAGAGCTGTTTTAGGAAGGGCACCCTAAACCTGCAGCATTCCCGTCTTAAACTCCGGGAACTGAGGATTGAGGGCCGCAACCTCCAAGGCCAGTTTCAAAGCCTGTCGCGTGCGGTGTGGCTCGATGATTTTATCGACCCAAAGCCGCGCTGCTGCATAGCGCGGATCCAATTGCTGGGTATACTTCTGGCTAATGTTCTCCAGTAACTTCTGGCGGGTCTCTTCGTCAATCTCCTTGCCTTCACTTCTCAGCTGGCGAACTCTTAGGTCGAGCAATGTCTTTGCGGCTTGCTCAGCCCCCATGACCGCATAGCGGCACGTGGGCCATGCCAGGATGAAACGGGGATCGTAGGCCTTGCCGCACAGAGCATAGTTGCCGGCTCCATAGCTGCCTCCCGTAATCACCGTTATTTTGGGAACAACACTGTTGGCAACCGCATTGACCATTTTTGCCCCAGACTTGATGATTCCAGAGATCTCAGCTTCTCTCCCCACCATGAAGCCGTTCACGTCCTGAAAGAAGAGTAAGGGGATGCGACTTTGGTTGCAATCCATCACAAAACGCGCCGCCTTGTCGGCACTTTCCGTGTAGATCACTCCCCCGACCTCGAAGGGCTGATTGGGCACTTTAACGTGCTGCTTCTGATTGGCCACCACTCCCACCGACCATCCCGCCAAATGGGCATAAGCGCAAATCAGAGTTCGCCCGTATTCGGCCTTATACTCGATCAACTCACCTTCATCGAAAATACATTCAAAGATTTCTCGGACGTCGTATTCTTGGGAGGGATCGAGCGGCATGCGCTGGTAAATTTCCTGAGGGGAACAACGGGGTGGTTTCTCCTCAACTCGCTTGAAGGGAGTTTTGGGAGGTTCTGCCAACTCACCGACGAGTTGCCGGATACGCTCGAGGCAACTTTCATCTGTCTGTTCCCGAAAATCGATAGTCCCGCTCAGCTGCGAATGAAGTTTTGCCCCACCCAGCTCATCACTGTCCAAGTCCTGACCAATAGCAGCCTTGACCAGAGAGGGTCCGGCAATGTAAAGACCACTGCCTTCGGTCATCAAGATCTTGTCGCACATGACGGGAAGATACGCTCCCCCAGCCACACAATACCCCATAATGGCCGCGATTTGAGGAATGCCCTCGGCCGAAATACGAGCGTTGTGGCGAAAAATGCGACCAAAGTCATCCTCATCGGGAAAGATCTCATCCTGGAGTGGCAAGAACACGCCGGCAGAGTCAACCAGATAGATCAAGGGCAGCCTGTTGTCCATGGAAATACGCTGAGCCCGCAGCACCTTTTTCACGGTGGTTGGAAAGAAGGCACCTGCTTTGACGGTAGCGTCATTGGCAATGATCATGAAGTGTCGACCTTCGACTCGACCAATTCCAGTGATGACGCCTGCTGCCGGAGCGCCGCCCCACTCTTCATAGACCTGAAAAGCCGCAAACAAACTGAGCTCAAAAAAGTCGGTCTGGGGATCGATCAGCTTCTGGATGCGCTCCCGGGCGGTCAGACGGCCCTTTTTGTGCTGCTTTTCAATAGACTTCCTGCCTCCACCCAATTCGATTTCTCGCTCGCCGGCCCTGATCAGTTCCAGGACCTCATCCCAGGATTGGCATGTCTCTAACGTTCTCTTGGCCACCACTCCTCCCTCGTGAATCCTTCTCGTCCATTATATATAGGGCTGGATCACCATCATAGAGAGTCTCTGTAGAGTGAGAGTGCTTCGTTGCGTTGACTTCAGCACGCACTGCCCATAGAATTCCCGGCGTGCGGAACACTGTTCTGCCAGAACTCCTGTTTGCGCTTCTCACTGCTGCAGGCTGTTCTTCATTCTTGCAGCTTGCCGGGTCTGAAGGAGATGTTCTCATTCTCTCAGGTACAGTTGAGTCCCGCCAGATCGAAGTGGGATCGAGAGTTGGGGGACGAATCAGTGAAGTCTCGGTTCAAGAGGGAGATACGGTCAAAGCCGGTCAACTTCTGGTTCGCTTTGAAACATACGATCTTTTGGCCAAGAAGGAGGAAGTTCAAGCTGCCGTCCGCCAGGCCGAAGCCGAGCTGGAAAAGCTGCGCAGAGGCTTCCGCCCCGAAGAGTTAAGGCAAGCTCGAGCGGCGGCCGGGGCAGCTGCGGCTCAACTCGAACTGCTGCGCAGAGGTCCCCGCCAGGAAGAGATCGATCAGGCAGGGGCTGAGCTCGACCATGCCCAAAGCAATTGGAGAAATGCGCGAGCCAGGTTCAATCGCGTTGCCGACCTCTTCGAAAGGGGTGTTGTCTCTCGGCAGGAGCTGGACGATGCCCTCACCAACCACGAGCGTGCTGAAGCTCGGAAAAAAGCTATGCAGAAGCAGCTTGACATCTTATTGGCAGGGACACGGCCTGAGGAAATTGAAGCTGCTGAGAAGCGGTACGAGGAAGCGATGGCACGGCTTCGTCTGCTGGAGCGGGGATCACGACGGGAAGACATTGAAGCGGCGGAAGCCCGACTCGAACGAGCTCAGGCCCAACTGAAGGCCATGGCAATTCAGCTAGCGGAGACCGAGGTACGGGCACCCGCCGATGCCTTCGTGGAAGTCCTGGACATCCGGCCCGGAGATTTGATTGCCTCCGGGTCTCCTATCGCTGTGCTTCAGGAACCGGATGAAATCTATGTTCAAGTCTACATTCCAGAGACGAAATTGGGATGGGCCCAGCTGGGGAAGCGGGTGCAAATTACGGTCGATTCCTTTCCCGATGAAAAATTCGAGGGGAAGATTGCCTTCATCGCACGGCAGGGAGAGTTCACACCGCGCAATATTCAGACGCGCTCCGAGCGAGAGCACCAGGTCTTTGCAGTGCGTGTAAGTATCGAGAATGGAGACAATATCTTGCGCCCCGGGATGGCTGCGGACGTTCGCATCACACTGGAAAGGTGAGATTATGCCCGCCATTGTCGTTCAGGACCTGACCAAGCGATTCGCTGATCTTACCGCTGTCAATAACGTCAGCTTCTCCGTTGATCAGGGCGAAATCTTCGGCTTTCTGGGTCCCAACGGATCGGGTAAGTCAACGGTCATCAAATTGCTGTGCGGACTTCTACAGCCGAATGCCGGAACAGGCCAGGTGGAAGGGTTTGACATTGTTCGCGAATCGGACAAGATCCGGGAAAACAGCGGATATATGTCGCAGCAGTTTAGCCTTTACCCGGACCTGACGGTTTTGGAAAATATCACCTTCTACGGGAAAGTCTATGGTTTGCAAGGAGAGCGATTAAAGCGGCGGCGCGAGGAAGTTCTTCAGATGCTCCAGCTGGAAGAACGTCAACATCAGCTTGCCGCAACCCTATCTGGGGGCTGGAAACAGCGACTGGCACTGGCGGTGGCCATTTTGCATGAGCCAAAGGTGATGTTTCTAGATGAGCCCACTGCCGGAATCGACCCCGTGGCTCGCCGTGAACTATGGGATCTGTTTTTCGAATTCTCCAGCCAAGGCAGCACTCTTTTCGTCACCACCCATTACATGGACGAAGCGGAACGCTGTACGAGTGTCGGCTACATTTATATGTCCCATTTGATCGTCAGGGGTCAACCCAGCGAGCTGAAGCAGCTGCCCGATGTGACTCCGGAGGGGACTCGACGAATCGAGGTCAAATGCGATCATATTACGTCGGGCCTGGAGCTTATGCGCCGGGCACCCTATGTTCGGGATGCCACGATCTTTGGGCAGCTTATCCACCTGCTCATAGATGCCCATATCAACTTAAAGCGCGTTCGGGAGACGCTGGCCGAGGCGGGGATGGGGAGCATCGAAACCCGCGAGGTCGACCCTTCTCTAGAAGATGTGTTCGTTACCCTTACCCGAAAAATACAGGCCGAGAGGCGAAAGGCAGCAGTCTCACCAGGATGAGCATATTTCGAGGATTCGCCGCAGTACTTCACAAAGAGACCATCCAGATCCGCCGCGATACTTTCGCGCTGTTCTTGATCTTGGTCTTGCCCATGTTTCAGCTCCTGATGTTTGGCTATGCCATCGACACGAAGGTACGCAACATCAGAACCGCCGTTTACAATCTGGACAAGAGCCGGGCCAGTCGTGAAATTCTCGATGCTTTTACCAACACCGATTACTTCGAGATCGTGCGTTTTGCAGAATCGGACCGCGAACTCAATGACTTGATCATCTCCGGGCGGGTCAAAGTCGGCATAAAGATTCCTCCCGATTACTCAAAGCATATTCTTAATGGACGGCAGGCTACAGTGTTGGTCTTAATTGATGGTTCTGACTCATCAATCGCTTCACGAGCGATCAACGCCTCCACAGCCGTAGGATTGAGACGCTCACTCCAACAATTGGCGCTCAATCAGTTTGCTCAAGCCAAGATGCTGCCGATTGAGGTCCGGCCCAAGATGCTCTTCAACCCCGACATGCGAAGCGCCAATTTCATGGTCCCCGGCTTGATTGCCATTATTTTGCAGATCATTACCACCTTCCTGACGGCCTTCTCGATCGTGCGCGAGCGCGAGCGCGGCACTTTGGAACAACTCCTGGTGACACCGATAAAACCGTTAGGATTGATGCTGGGAAAGTTGACTCCCTATTGTGTCATTTCCTTCCTTGAGATGTGCAGCGTCCTCGTCATCATGCGCATCATCTTTCTGGTGCCCATCAGTGGAAATCTTTTGTTGCTCTTGCTTACGACCATTCCATTCTTGTTTACCGCCTTAGGAATGGGCCTCTTTATTTCCACCATCGCGAAGAATCAGGTCCAGGCAATGCAGATGGCCTACTTCGTCATTTTGCCTTCGATCCTTTTGTCTGGCTTCATGTTTCCGCGAGGGTCGATGCCGGTGGTGATGCAGTGGGTAGCCTACTTCATCCCTGCGACCTACTTTATTGAAATCATGAGGGGTATCGTTTTGCGGGGAGCGGGTTTTCTGCAGCTATGGCCCAACGTCCTGGCTTTAGTCATAATGGGAGGGTTCATCCTCGGCGTCAGCACCTTCCGTTTTCAAAAGCGGCTGGGCTAACATACTTTTGGAGCCAAAAACGAAGTCGCAAAAACGAAAAACTCAAGGTCTGACCCCCTAGCAACCGAAGGAACAAAGGAGATAAAAATGCGAGTTATCCCACTAATGATTGTCTGTATAGTCTCTTCGGTCACCGCGCTGAGCAGCGACCAGGACTGGATTGACCTGTTCAATGGAAAGGATTTAACAGGATGGAAGGTCACCGGGAACCCGGCGGCTTTTTCCGTCCAAAACGGGACAATTTACTGCAGTGGCAGCAGAGGGCGGATGATCTATTACCAGAAACAGCCATTCGATGACTTCATCCTGAAAGCCGAGGTCAGGCACAGCCCAAAGGCCAACAGCGGAATTTTCTTCCGTATGACAGATGTACGGGATCCAGTACAAACCGGTATCGAGATGCAGGTGCTTGACAGCTACGGAAAGGAAAACGTCGACAAGCACGACTTTGGGGCCATCTACGACATCCAGGCCCCCAGCAAGAACGCGGCCCGGCCGGCCGGCCAGTGGAACGATGTTTCGCTGACCTGCCGGGGATCAAAGATCCAAGTAGACCTGAATGGGGAGCGCGTCATCGACATGGACCTCAGTCATTGGACTGAAGCCGGTTGGAACGCGGATGGCACCAAAAATAAATTCAAAACCGCCTACAAAGAAATGACCAAGGCCGGGTACATCGCTCTTCAAGACCATGGTCACGAGGTGTGGTACCGCAACGTCAGGATCAAGCCACTAGGGCGGGAATAAGACAACTGTGGCCCCCAGTTGTCAGCTGTCGGTTGAACCTTTTCTACCCCTGCTTCGTTCTAAATATCGAAAAGGAGGTATCAAAAATGCGACTCAGACGATATGTAATTGCCACTTTCTTGATTTTCCTGTTCGAGTCCACATCGCAGGCCGCACCCGCCCGATGGCTGCATGTGCGGGTCGAGGAAGCCGGAAAAGGAGAAAAGGTCAAGGTGAATATCCCTCTTGCCGTGGTAGAGACTGTCTTGCCGCTGGTCAAAGAACAACACTTGGCGAAGGGTCGGGTTCGATTGCAGGAGAAGGGCTTCACGGTCAGCGATCTTAGGGAGGTTTGGAGAACGCTCAGGGCTGAGGGAGACATGACGCTGGTCGAGCTGGAGTCCTCTGATGCGGATGTGCGAGTCTTTATCGAGGGAGATTACTTGCGGGTCGAGTCGGCTGAGACCTCGGAGAAAAAGATCCACATCAGCGTCCCCACCCCAGTCGTCGATGCTCTTCTTTCGGGTGAGGGAGAAGAGATCGATATCTTAGCGGCACTTCAAGTCCTCCAGCAGATGGGTGGTCAGGAAATCGTTTCCGTCCAAGACGACGATACATCGGTAAGGGTCTGGATCGACGAAAGTAATGAAACCCAATAGGCTCACGACTGACAGGGTGCCAAGTTGTATCGGGTTGAAGGTTTGAAAGTTGAAGATTAGAAAGTTAAAGTTCAAAACCTGAAGTGAGAAGGTACCATCAAGTTGAATATGTAACCCACTGCAACCTTCAACCTTCAACCATTTTTGAATCCTGGCTCCTGACGAGGGACAAAAGTGCCTTCGCGATTCCTCCAAAAAGTGCCCCTATAACAACCGTGTATGCGATCCAGAAAGTCAGCTGCGGCAGGAGACCGATCCAGAAAAACCTTGTCCACGCTCCCATCTGGGGGAGGTCCGGAGGCGGAGCATCATAGTGAGTACCCCAATTGCCCAATATGGCGAACAGCATGACGAGGACTACAGGAATGCGCGCGGCGACTCCATAGGCCAGCAAAGCCTTGGCGAAGGCGGGCCAAGCTCGAAACTGAATAGCCGTTATTGCCAGCGAAGCCAGAGCCAAAAGAATGAGCTGGCCTCCTGTTTGGAGCTGCAGCAGCCTGGCCAGGAAAACAAAGAGCGTAAAAGCGACCAGGCCCAGACATGCGTAAGCGATGATTCTCCCCCCACCAGGAGCGTCAGGGTTCAGCTTGGCTAGTTTCAGCCCAAAATAGATGCCGAAGATCGGCACGAGCCAGGCTATGCCGACAAGAGCACCACCGCCACCAGCTTCGGGATTAAACAAGAGCGAGGACCAGTTTTTGAGTTCGCCGATCAGCCGCAAGATTGTGACTCCCAGGCTGATCAGCGCTGGCACCAAAATAAGATGCATGATTGACACGCGACTGTTTGATGATACCTCTGACATAATAACTCCCTTGGGATTCTAGCAGCGAACAACAGACTTTGTCAGCTTCGTACCGTCCGGACCGTCCGGATACTACAGCTATTGAGCTTTTGAGCTGTTGTCTATTGTCTGTGGTGTGTGGTCTGTGGTCAGGCCCATAGCGCCGCGCAGTTGTCAGCTGAACTCAAACGGCCAGCAATGTCGTCAGCAGGTAACCACCCCTCTTGTCACTTTCGTCCCTGGTCTGGTGATACACATCTTCGGTGACTTTGGAGCGGAAATAGGTGGAGCCAAGGAAGGCAAAGAGCCGCTCGGCCCTATGTGCGCTGACGGGTTCATCCAGAGATCCTTCCTCAAACGCGAGACGCTGCCGGACGAGCCTGCTCAATTCATCCCTGGGAGCATTGGCGTAATGTGCACGCACACAGATGCCTCCCTTCTTGAGTAGACCTCGCAGGTTCCGGGAGATGACCTTGTCAGTGAGCATTGAATCGTACACAGTTTCTGAATCGTCCTCCACCGTTTCTTCCTCCGGATCCGGCTCGCGAGCCCAGGCCAAATGTTTCGCTACCGCCGCATCTGCTTTATGATGAAAGCCGTTCTCCTCGTAAGGCTGGTCATTGTCGGGATTTGGAACAATGTTGGGAAAAACGAAGATTACCAGATCTGCTTGCCCCTGGGGCAAAGAGAAATCGGGTAGCTCAGTCTCAATCAGCTCCACCCGCCGCGGCCAGTCTTTGCCCAGTTGTCGCAACCGCTTCTTGGCCAATTTCAGCAGAAATGAAGATCTATCGATTCCTGCCAGGCGAGAATCGGGGAAGCTCCCGCAGAGACGCGTCAACATATGTCCGGCTCCGCAGGCGTAATCGATGATTCGCTGAGGAGGTCGCGCAAAGAATGAAGAGATGTGCTCTGCGATCCTCCGATAGGCATAAGTGTGTGCCGAGTCGCTGCTGCGGCTCTGCCACCATTTGCCTAGGGTCTCATTGTAGGTTTGCGGCCCGGTATTCAGCTCCTGATCGAAGTCAATCCGTTTGTAATCCATCCTTCAACAAGGGGTCTGACCCCTTCCCCCCTGGAAATTCACGCTCTGACCCCATGCCCTACTCTAAGGCTCCATCCAACAGTTCTTCAATTTTCTTCACGAGCGTCTTGTAATCGGCATCCCCTTTGACATACTGCCCGCCAGGATGGATGTAGCGAATGACTCCCTGGCGGTCGATCAAAAAGCTGACACTCGTCCAGCTGCGATTGTTTCCGATAAGCCACCAGCGCCGCAGAGTTCGCCATTGAGGATCAATGGCCACTGGAAACTCAAACCCCAATTGATCGGCGTAAGTTTTGACCTGTTCTGTGTGAAGAGGCGTCGCTGCCTTGTGGTGGTAGAACCCTATAACCAATAAGCCGCGGTCTTTGTACACGTTAAAGAACTCGTTGAGAGCAGGGGCGGAGGCAGTACAGAAGGGGCAGAAAGGGGCTGTCCACCAGCGAACCAGCACCACCTTGCCGCGTAAGTCCTCAAGCCGCAGCTTCTTGGAATTGATCCAATTGGACACTTTCCATTCTGGCGGTCGGGTCCCCACGAGCTCGCTCGTTTCCAAACCAGAACCCAAAGCGGCGACTACCAACAGTGCACTTGGAAGCAGCAATTTATTCATGCCGCCCTTACAGCAGTTACAGTTTAACAGCTAAAGGAGTCAGATGTTGAATTCTTAATTTTTGATCCTCAAGAATCAAAAATTCAAGATCTGACCCCACTACCTTTATTGACTGCTTTTCAAGAGCAGTTCGTGACCTTCCACGGTGAAGGAAATCCCTTCTGCAGTCAGCTCAAATTCTCCCTGCGGTCGGAAGACCGGATCCGGCAGCAGGGTAATAGATCCGTCGCCTCCCCTGGAAATCTTGGCTTGAGCCACTGTCTCAACCGCACTCGTGCGGAGTCTCAGCAAGACTGGACTGGAAAGCCGGGAGCTCAAAACGAGGAAGGTCACGGATTCGTCCGAATGGTATATTTCGGTCTCGGCGGCTTCTCTACTGTCGATGATCAGGCGATAATCGCTGGTGCGCACGAAGCGCTCTTGGCTGCTCTGTCCAGCGACGGCGGCCGCGATTTCGACAAATTGAAGGTCGGGATTTGCTCCAGCGTAGATCATCACGGCAACGGCCGTGATGCCGGCCAGGAGTAGACGGAGCCTGCGTAGGGAACGTCTTTCTGACTGGCGACCCCCAAAAGCCAACAGAAGAGGTGGCACCAAAAGGAGCAGATCCTGCCAAAAGGCCTGGGCTGGAGTACGATTGAGTAGGCTGCCAAAACAGCCGCAGGAAGCGCTCTCATCGCGCAGCCCGTGCAGGACCAGCCAGTAATTGCGCCCATTCAGAAACAGGAGAAAGCTGACCAGCAGGGCGGTGGGGCTAAGTACCCAGAGTCGGCGCACCCCCATGAGCAAGGCCATTCCCAATCCAGTCTCTACAGCCAACGCAATTAACACCACCGTCCGGGTCGAAAGGAGAAAATCCAATCCCTCCAATTGGATTTGCTCGGCAAAGGTCCCCGGATCAACGGCCTTGGCCCCGGCTGCCACCAGCAGCACTGCGCCCAGAAATCTGCTTCCCAGGCTTCCCAGTATGGCTTTCCATTTCACGTCACACCCATGGTAGCGATCCAGGCGTCAGCGCTGCAAGAGGCAAAGGGGTGTCAGGTCTTGAAAACTTTGACCCAAAATCTAAATTTTTGGCCCAAATCTAAATTTCCCAGACCTGACCTCATTTTCAGGCCGCATTTTATGGTATCCTTATATATCAGAGTATTTAGGACAAAGGTAATGCGGAATTCTGTGGCCTCTGCTTCTAAAAATTCAGGCTTTAGCCTTATTGAGCTTCTAATTGTCGTGGCCGTCATCGGGATCGTTGCCGCTATGGCCGTCCCACGACTGAGTGAGTCGAAGATGGCAGCAAACGAGACAACATCCATTGCCTATCTGCGAACTTGGGTCACCGCCCAGGAAATCTACCACAGCAAGTACGGTGTTTATGCCGATGCCGACAACCAACTCTTTAACGAAGGCCTGATCGCGGTAAAAGGCACAGCGGACAGCCATGGTTACACTTACAGCCTGGACAACCCGTCCGGTTCCAAATACACATGGTGGGGAAAGGGATGGCCTGATACTCCCGGAAAGACGGGAAAAAGGTATTTTTTCATCGACCAGTCGGGAGTCATCCGCTACTCGACAACGGGTCAGGCAAATAGCAGTTCACCTCCACTGGGGTCACAATGACCCCGACAATTTCCTTCCATTGACTTAAATGGTGCAAAAGGGGGGACTCGAACCCCCCACGGCTGTTACCCCACCAGATCGCTGACAGCGGGGCTGTGTCTTTATTTCCCAGCGGAAGAGATTAACCTCCTTGTCATCTTATCCCCTCGTCTGTAGAGTGGGTGCTTCAGAGAGCTGGGAAACATCCCGCTTAAGAGAAGCAAAGGAAACCAATTATGAGGAATATCATTCGACTGGGAATCGTGCTTTTCGCGATCGTCGCCTGTGGCGGCATACACTTGACCGAATCCACCCAGGCAGCCAACGCGCGTCCCAATATCGTGGTCATTCTGTCCGACGACCAGGGTTGGGGCGACCTCGGTGTTCACGGCAACGTCAACCTGAAAACACCGAATATCGATTCGTTAGCTCGTGGCGGGGCTCTGTTTGACCGCTTCTATGTCTGCGCGGTGTGCTCGCCAACGCGGGCCGAGTTCTTAACGGGGCGATACCATCCACGGGGTGGCGTGCATGGTACCTCGATTGGACAGGAGCGGCTGGACCTGGACGAAAAGACGATGGGCGACACATTCAAGGCGGCCGGTTACGCAACCGCTGCCTTCGGGAAATGGCACAACGGCACGCAATATCCCTACCATCCGAACGCCCGAGGGTTTGACGAATACTACGGGTTCTGCTCCGGCCACTGGGGTAACTATTTCAGCCCGATTCTGGAGCACAACGGGGAGATCGTGCGGGGCAATGGGTTTATTATCGACGATCTGACGGACCACGCCCTGGCGTTTATCGAACAAAACCGGGAACGTCCCTTTTTTTGCTACCTTCCTTACAACACGCCTCACACTCCGTTCCAGGTGCCGGAAAGATTCTACGAGAAGTTCAAGGACCTCTCGCTTAAGATGCGCAACCGGGATCCAAAAAGAGAGGAACCCCCCCGGACCCGCGCCGCCCTGGCCCTGTGCGAAAATATTGACTGGAACGTGGGACGCATTCTTCACAAGCTCGATGAATTGAAGCTCTCCGAAAAGACCATCGTGATCTATTTCAGCGACAATGGACCGAACAGTTGGCGTTGGAACGACGGGATGAAAGGACGAAAAGGATCGACCGACGAGGGTGGCGTCCGGGTGCCCTTCCTGATTCGCTGGCCGGGGCATATCAAGCCTGGAACCAGGATTCCCCAAATCGCCGCCGCCATCGACCTCCTGCCGACCCTGGCCGACCTGAGCGGGATCCAGGTGGTCAGCACAAAGCCGCTGGACGGCATCAGCCTCAAGCCGTTGCTTCTGGGATCCGCCCAAAACTGGTCGGATCGCACGATCTTCTCCCATTGGAAGGGTAGGGTCAGCGTCCGCACACAACGCTATCGGCTCGATCATACCGGCAAGCTCTACGACATGAAGGCCGATCCGGGGCAGGATAAGGACGTTTCCAAAGAGAAACAGAAAGTCGCTGCGCGGCTGTCCAAAGCGGTGGCACGGTGGAAAGCTGAGTTGCTGCCTGGTTTGACCGACGACAACCGTCCTTTCCCCGTCGGTTACCCTGCATTTCCTTCAACGCCACTCCCGGCGCGCGACGGGGTGCCTCACGGCAATGTTCAGCGCAGCGCCAGAGCGCCTAACTGTTCGTTCTTCAAAAATTGGGTAAGCAGCGAAGACAAGATCACCTGGGATATTGAAGTGGCCAACAGTGGTCAGTACGAATCGGTAATTTACTATACGTGTGCCAAGGAGGACATCGGCTCGACGGTTGAATTAAGCTTCAACGGCAGCCGGATTCGGGGCCAAGTGACCGAGCCGCATGATCCTCCGCTGAGAGGCGCCGAAAACGATCGTGTCCACAGGGGCGGCGAATCGTATGTGAAAGACTTCAAACCGCTTCGGCTGGGGATCGTGCGCTTGAAGAAAGGCCGCGGCACGTTAACCCTACGCGCCCTCGAGGTTCCTGGTAAGCAAGTGATGGATGTTCGCGCCGTCGTGCTCACACTGCTCAATTGAGGGTGGCGGATGTCTGCGCGTGGTGGTAGGAGGCGAGCCTTGAGGGACGCCGGTGGCTCACGCAATCAGTTCCTTGATTACCTCGCCGCCGGTTTGGCTCAGTTGCTTGAAGCGGCCTTCGTGGAAGAAGGTCAGCTTGCGGTCATCCAGCCCAAGGAGATGGGTGTTTGTGGGGTCATTTTTCGTGGGGTCACAGGGCTCTCCTTCCTAGAACTCGGCCAGAAATTCCACAAAGCACGGTTCAAAGTTACCTTCGAAGCCAAGGCAGCCGTGCCCGGTGGAACAAAAGTCCCCGACCTAAGAATCATTGACAAGAAAACAGGGGAAACAATCTACGTCGAAGTATCTGACCTCATCCAAAGCTGCGCGGAAAAAGACTCCTGCAACACGTTTCGCACGATCACAAACAGCTTGAGCACGCAAAGTCCACGCGTCCGCTACTGCGGCCAGCTACACAAGACACTTTCCAAGCCTCACCTAAACGAATTAATGCAAAGAATCATAGAAACTGTGCAGAGAGCGCGGAAGAAAAACACCCTTGAAGAATTAGTAATAGAAGACGTGATAGAACTCGCCGTGGTACGTGAAGAAAAAGAACACCTCCTACAACCATGGGCGTCAAAGCGGGGCTACAAGCCCAACCAGTTCTCGGCCTCCTCCCCCGACCCGAACGAGATAGTAAGAACGAGGCGAGCAATCGAGAGAGAACAACGACAACTCCCCAAGGACGCTCCCGGCGCCCTCATCATCCGCAACGCCCGCCTGTTCTTCAACCACCGAGACGTGAAGAAGACCATCAACGAGTTAGAAGAAGAGGTCTACGAGTACCCTCATCTAATCTGCGTCACAATCCACGGCCAAGCCTTCAACAACGAACCCCGAGTCATCAAGAAAGACCAACACGTGTTCATCAGCAAACAAAAGCTAGTACCCTTCTATCACGAGGGCTGGCTAATCCTCCACAACAGGTTCGCCAAGTTTCAAACCTCCACGGACACACTGAAACGGTTACAAGACGCGCTTCGCCCATAGGACCCCTGCTATACCCTCTCCAATCGGTAACCTTTTTTGGAAAAACTAATAAATGGCACCGCATACCCCTCTCCCAGCAATAGTGCTGAAGGGTGACCCGGATCGCGTACATCTACAAACCCAAAGCAAGGCAAGTCGACGAAGTCGCTCAAGTAGTGAAGGAACTAAACCTTGAAGGCCTTACGATCTCAAAGTTCTACGAGTACGCGGCAGAGAGAACTCTAGCAGCATATCGAAGAGCGCCACGCCTATTGGAAAGAGAACTAACTGAACTGAGTATCTGACTCCGGGGAGACAAGAGACGCGGTAGCTTTAGAACCCTGTCAGTGCCATCACTGCTACCTGCTCATCCTTGACGCAATTATGGATTCAACAACTTCGCTAAGCTGTGTTCGTGACCCATCTCCGCCGAACCCGTACCATTGCCCATCCTCAATACAACAGCGAAGACATGCTCATGATGCTCATGTATAATCAGCAGACCCACATAGTAGCGTCCGTCGGCGTCTTCCGCTACCACATCCACTGGGCCCGAGAACTCCAATTTTCCGCTAAAACCCTCTAAAGACGCTGACTCTGCCTCAATTTCGTCCAGAGCCCGCCGAAAAAGAGTCCGAAGCTTTGGAGCAACTTCCTCCCTAATTGCTCTGTAAAGATCAGTGATCTCGGAGTCCAGAAACCGACAAAACGCCTCTCGTCTCCTCTGCAAATCAGTAACGTACTCCATCTCCTAGATACCCCTTCTTCCAGCCGACTTCCCATTTTTCTTACAAGGCTCATCACCCTGCCGCTGCGTACACACTCCGTCCCTCCCCCGCATACGAATCATAAACATGTTGGTACACGAGCTCACATTTCTGCTGGAAAATTTCCTCGGTATACTTCTGCGGCAAACCCTGGTCCAAAACGTCCTGAATCGTCACCAAGACTTGCGCCCTGGACTGCTGACGCTTCCGCCAATCCAAAACAAGCTTCTCGTGCTTCAACGACTCCAAGAGCTCCTTGGCCACCTTCTTAACCTGGCCACGCTCTTTCTTAGTGAGGTCCATCTCCGGCTTCGTTAGCAGGTCAAAAACGGTGAGCTCCTCCTCGTCCAAATTTTCGGAAATCGCTCGCTTCTCCTCCTCAGACAACTCCTTGGCGAATGCCATCAATTGCTTGAAGAAAGTCTCAACGTTGATCGAACCCGTGTTGTACTCATCAATCAACTCCTGGAAACGCTCCTTGAAACTCAACCTCGTCCGGTTCACCCTCACCAGTCGATTAAGCTTCTGCTCGAGCAAGGCACGAAGCCTCTCCGCCTCCGTCCTTTTCCGGCCCTCAACGAACCTCTTCTGCAAAGCCTCGAAATCAACCTGGCTCAAATCAACTCGCTGCTCACCATAAACCTCCCCTGGTTCGTGAATCACGTAGGGCTCCGCTGCAACCGACCTATCCAATAACTTCTCCACGTCTTCCATAACGCCCGAAATATCCGGTTGAGGACTCAAAGACCTAATCTTCCTCGCCAGGATAGCGATGACGTTCCGCCTCTCCAAGAACTCATCCTCCCGCGGATCCGGGAAGACGGCGCGGAACAACTTCACCACTCGCGAAGCCAACGATAGAAATTGGCGCTTGGACTCGTCATTCACAATCAACGCCTCGACAGCGTCATCCAACAACTTGATCCGGTCAAAACCCTCCGCCTCGTGTATCGCATCCAAGTCCACGCCTCGCTCACCACAGAACACTTCGGCGCTCGAAATCGCTTCCCGCAAGACCTTAACGAGTTCCTCCTTCGGAAGAACCGGAGTCTCACCCTCCTCGGCCGTTCGGCCACGCCCCGAGGCGTAGATCGCCAAAGCCTTCTGCAAATTCCTGAAGACCCCGACGTAGTCAACAATCAACCCATTGACCTTGTCCTCAAACACGCGGTTCGCCCTCGCAATCGTCTGCATCAAGCTATGGTTCCGCATCGGCTTATCCAAATAAATCGTGGAGCAGCACGGCACATCGAAACCAGTCATCCACATCGCACAGACAAAAACGATGCGGAAAGGGTCATCCTCGTCCTTAAACTTCGTGTCCAAGTCCTGATTCAGCATCCGCTTACGATGCGGCAATATATCGAGCCCTTTCTTACGCATCTCCGCGACCTCGTTCTGCCCCTGGGACACAACGACGGCCATGTCCGTCCCCTCCATGAAAATAACCTTCTCGTACAGCTCCTCCTTCTCCGTCTCATCCCTCGCCTTGGCTAACTGCTTCTTCAATTCACCAAGGTAGTCCTTCCAGTGCGCCTGGACCTTGTCGTACATCCGGACAGCCGTGGCCTTGTCAATGCACACCACCATCGCCTTGTGCAAGTAACCACGACCCATGGAGTGCTCGACGATGTCCTC
>JALLON010000049.1 GCA_027717925.1 Acidobacteria bacterium AH-259-G07
ATTTTAATTTCGACCACCAAGATTTGGGTGATTGCAGTTCTGATCGCCGCAATTACCGCAGTTGCTGCCCCAAGCGCGGCGCTGAAGCCAGCCGCAAACGGTCCCTTTCAGGCTACCGGTATCAAGATCTGCGAAGTTCATTCCAACAGTGCTATTGTCTGGACCCGGCTGACTCGCTATGCCCAGCGCGTTGGGAACGATCATCCGATGCCTGAGTATCGCTACAGAAATCCCGGGACTGGACAGTTGGAGGGACTCCGGCGCGGGAGGCCGGATTGGGAACCGGTGGTCCAGTTTCCGGCCGGATCAACCATCGATACCATTGAAGGCGCGGTGCCCGGGGCACCGGGCGAGGTGCGTCTCAGCTACAAAGCTAAGAACGCTTCCACCTGGCAGGCCACGGGTTGGCAGCCTGTCGATCCGGAACGGGACTTTGCGCGTCAGTTTAAGCTGGCCGATTTGAAGCCTGCTACGGCCTACGAGCTGCGCGTTGAGTCGAGGACGAACACTGCAGCACCACAGGGGCAGACGGTCGAGGGGCGGTTCCGGACAGCTCCGTCGGCGGACCAGCCGGCCCGAGTCGTGTTTACGGTCTCAACTGGACAGGCCTACCCGGATCAGGATACTGCAGGCGGCGGATACAAGATTTATCCAACCATGCTCAAGCTCGACCCCCACTTCTTCGTCCACACCGGCGACATTGTCTATTACGACCGATGGGCCAAGTCCCTGGCGCTGGCTCGTTGGGTCTGGGCCCGCATGTACAGCCTAGCTACCAACGTCGAGTTTCACCGTCAGGTCGCCAGCTACTTCATCAAGGACGATCACGATACCTGGGTGAACGACTGCTGGCCGACGATGCCTACGAAGTTCATGGGTGAGTTCACTTTCCGGCAGGGGCAAGCGGTCTTTCTGGAGCAAGTGGGGATGGGAGATCAAACCTATCGCACCATCCGCTGGGGTAAGGATCTGCAGATCTGGTTGGTCGAAGGGCGTGACTTCCGCAGCCCCAACTATATGCCGGACGGACCCGAAAAGACGATTTGGGGCAAGGAGCAGAAGCAGTGGTTCAATCAGAGCGTTCGCAACTCGAATGCCACTTTCCGCCTTCTAATCAGCCCCACCCCTGTAGTTGGCCCGGACCGAGACAATAAACACGACAACCACTCCAATGTGGACTTCGCTCACGAGGGGAACGAGTTGCGTCGCTTCATTGCCAGCCAGAAGAACATGTACGTGGTGTGCGGCGACCGGCATTGGCAGTACATTTCCGTGGATCAGGCGACCAGCGTGCGTGAATACTCCTGCGGCCCGGCAAGTGATGAGCATGCTGGTGGGTGGTCGAACGACCAACGCCGGCCCGAACACCGCTACCTGAACGTGATCGGCGGCTTTCTGGCAGGCATTGTGGATCGTGAGAACGGCAAGCCGGTGCTCACCTTCCGCCACTACAGTGTCGACGGTAAAGTGCTGAACGAAGATCGGCTCCTTGCGAAATGATTTCGGGCTAATCTGGCAAAAATTGGAAATTCACGCTGTGACCCCAACAATCTGAGGAATCAATTCACCGTGCACGTCGGTGAGTCGCATATGCCGGCCGTTGAAGAAGTAGGTCAAACGCTTGTGATCAAGTCCTAGCAAGTGCAGCAGCGTGGCGTGGATATCGTGGCAGGAGACGACCTGCTCGGCCGCCTTATAGCCAAATTCGTCGGTTGCCCCGATCACCTGTCCACCGCGGATCCCCGCACCGGCCATCCAAACAGTCATAGCGCCGGGATTGTGGTCCCGTCCGACGCCGCGCTGTGAAATTGGCATCCGCCCGAACTCGGAATGCCAGATGACAAGCGTTTCCTCCAGCATTCCACGCTGCTTGAGATCCTGGATGAGTCCGGCGATGGGCTTATCGACTTCGCGGGCGTGCATGGTGTGGTTTTCGACGAGATTGCTGTGGGCGTCCCAGGTGTCGACGTTTTGTTGCACGATCGCGCCGTTATAGAGCTGGATAAATCGTACACCTCGCTCGACTAGACGCCGGGCCAGCAAGCACTGTTTCCCGAAGGGCTCGCTCACCGGGTCATCCATTCCATACAGCCGTTTGGTTGCCTCACTCTCTTTTGAAAGATCCACGGCTTCGGGCGCACAACCTTGCATCCGGTAGGCCAGCTCGTAGGCGGCGATGCGCGCCGACAGCTCTGTGCTGCCCGGGTACTTCTTGGCGTGCTCTTCGTTGAGCCAGGCCAGATGATCGAGTCGTGCCCGCTGCTGCTCGGGTGAGACGGAGGTGGGCGGCTTGAGGTCCAGAATCGGATCGCCCGTGGCCCGAAATACAGTGCCCTGGTAGGAGGCAGGCAAGAACCCGCTGCTCCAGTTCGCCGGGCCGCTGAAGGGACCACCACGGTAATCGTAGATGACCACGAAGCCCGGCAAATTCTGGTTCTCGCTGCCCAGTCCGTAGGTGATCCAGGAGCCAACGCTGGGAAAACCCATTAGCACTGAGCCGGTGTTCCACTCATAGTGCGCCACCACGTGGTCGTTTGAGCGTCCCTGGGCGGAGCGAATAAAAGCCAGATCATCGACCATTGAGCCCACGTGGGGAAACAAGTCGGAGACATCGATCCCAGACTCCCCGTACTTCTTGAATCCGAAGGGACTCTTCATCAAGGGCCCGGGGTACCCCTGCCGAACTTTGACGCGGCCTTTGCCGGTCAGCGGCTGACCGTGGTATTTCATCAGCATGGGTTTGGGGTCGAAAGTGTCTACGTGGCTGACCCCACCACTCATGAAAAGCGAAATAATCGCCTTGGCGCGGGGCTCAAGGTGGCTCGGCCTTGGGGTAAGCGGGGATTGAATTTCGGAGGAGCTGGCACAGGGCGAGGCGCCGCCTTCTGGGCGGGCAGCAAGCAGGCCCTCGCCGGCGAGCAGGTAGACCAGCGCCAGGCCGCTAATTCCTTCCCCCGCTTCGAACAGAAAGTCTCGCCGGGAGATGAAACTTTTTTTATTCTTTCCTATACAGTCATAGAGGCGAGTCACTGACATGGCACACTTCCTAATTGATATAGACAAATTCGTTGAGATTGAGAACAACGCTGCAAAAATCGGCAAGCGCCTCGAGTTCCGGATTCGAGGCTGCATCTGCTCTTGCGTGGTAGGAGCTCTGCCGGCGCAGAAAGGCGACATTACGATCCAGCTCCGTGGCGCCTGGTTCGCGGCTCAACGCGATCCGGTAGGCCGTTTTCACCTGGCCTGCTGCGTCTCTGCCCGCTTGTTCCCACACACGCTTGGCGAAGTATTCGGACTGCTGAAAAACGAATTCATTGTTGAGCAGAGTCAAGGCTTGGGTCGGCACCGTCGTTGTCGTTCGGCGCTCACAGGTGACGTTGAGATCCGGCAAGTCAAACACATCGAACATGGGGTAGCGCAGCCCTCGTTTCCAGTACGAGTAAATACTGCGCCGCCAAACTTCAGGACCTTCCTGGGTCATTTCCCACTCTCCCTTGGTGAATGACTCGCGTACCTTCTCCGCAATCGGCGGAAAGAATGGCTTTCCGCCCATTTTCAAGTTTAGATTGCCGCTTGCGGTGAGAATAATGTCCCGAATCACCTCGGCCTCAAGTCGGTGCTGGTGATATCGCCACAGATAAATATTCTCCGGGTCAATCTTCGCGTTGGCTTCCAGATAGTGACTGGATGACATCCGATAGGCCTGCGAGGTCATTATCAGCCGGTGCATATGCTTGGTGCTCCAACCGTGACGCACGAACTCAATCGCCAGCCAGTCCAGCAGTTCCGGATGCGAGGGTGGCTGGCCCATGCGGCCAAAGTTGCTGGGCGTGCTCACAAGGCCACGGCCAAAGTGATGCTGCCAGATGCGATTGACCATCACCCGCGCGGTCAGCCGATGGTCCTCTCGGATGATCCACTCTGCCAACGCCCGCCTTCGGCCCGTCGTGATGTAGTCATTGGAGGGCGGATGTGCAGCCGGCGGATTTGCCTGTGCGAGTACCTGCAAAAAACCGGGTTGTACCTCGGGACCCTTGTTGCGATAGTCGGCCGTCGGCAAAAAGTGGGTCGGTGGAGGGATGTAGGGCTTGCCTGATTGGGGCAGGAAGGTACCCTCAAAGTCGTAGAATTCCCGATCCCCCTTGCCCGGCTGCACTTCATCGCCGAGGCCGTCCGGGGCAAAGCGATAATCGCCGTCACGAATGCCCATGGCCACGGGAAGCGGCTCAGGTAATTCCTTCTCGATTTCCTTGATCTGCTCTTTGATCCTCTCGATTTCAGCTTTGTCTTCCGGACTGAGCAGTTCACTCACCCCGCCCACTCTGATTGAAAGCACCTGATCGGCCAGCAGCTTCTGCCCCGGCGTTCTTTCAGCCTCTGGCGTGCGAACGGCGATCTGAATCTCTTCTGGAAACTTTGC
The DNA here is from genome assembly GCA_027717925.1 of Acidobacteria bacterium AH-259-G07. GTDB lineage: Bacteria > Acidobacteriota > UBA6911 > RPQK01 > JADFOI01 > JALLOL01. The sequence goes on from JALLON010000049.1 coordinate 4,421, forward strand.
GAGTTTTTTCTCGAAGGCGATTTTCCTGTATGGCTCTTCGATCTCCTTAATTCGCTCCTTAGGCGGCTGTATCCGCGCTTCGATTTCAGCTTTGCGTGTCTCATACACGGTCACCTGTTCCGGCGGTGCCAGCGGGTGATCGTATTTCACAAACGGGAAGAAGATCGCCATCATTCGATAGTAGTCGAGCTGCTGAATGGGGTCGAACTTATGATCGTGACAGCGTGCGCATTCTACGCTCAGAGCCATAAACGCATGGCTGGTCGTGGTGATCATATCGTTCAGGTAGATGTAGCGGTATTGCGGATTGTCTTTTTCACGAAACCCGACGGTCGCCAGGACCCGATTGAAACCGGTGGCTGTGAGGCTGTCGTGGGTGACTTGGTCGAGCTCGTCGCCCGCCACCTGTTCCAGGATAAATTGATCGTAAGGCTTGTCTTCGTTGAATGAGCGGATCACATAGTCGCGATAACGCCAAGCGTTGGGGTAATCGTAATCGTGCTCGTAGCCGGCGCTGTCAGCATAGCGAGCTACGTCCAGCCAGTGGCGTCCCCAACGTTCTCCATAGTGCGGGGAATCGAGCAACCGATTGATTACTTTCTCGAAGGCGTCCCCGGAGTCGTTCTGGATGAAGGCTGTCACTTCCTCATGGCTCGGGAGCAGCCCGACCAGGTCCAGATACGCTCGCCGGATGAGGGTGCGCTTGTCGGCCGGTGGGGCGGGTTGGAGGCCCTTCTCCTCGAGTCTTTTCATCAGGAAGGCATCGACGGGGTTTGCGCTCCAGAGAGGGTCGCTGACCTGGGGGACCGGATGGCGAACAGGCTTCTTGAAAGACCACCACTCACGATCGGCCTGGGTGATTTTCTTACCGCCCGGAGCTCTTGCTGCCGCGGGGGAATGAGTGGAAACGGCCTGGCCGGGCTCTACGGTATACTCAGCGCCCTGGGCGATCCAGCGGCGCAACAGCTCGATTTCCTCCGGCATGAGGCTGCCACCGAAAGGCATGATGGGCTCCTCTATGCCTGAGACACGGCGGTACAAGCGGCTTTCTTCAGGTTTGCCGGGGACAATGGCCGGACCATGCAGTCCGCCTTTCAACGCGCCCGCGCGAGTCCCCAAGTCGAAGTTGGACATCTGCTGGGCCTCGCCATGACACTGAAAGCACTTCTCTTGGAGAAGCGGCAGAACTTCTGTCGAGAAAGAGACTCGATCAGTTTGCTGTGACCCAGCGGTCACACCCGACAGCAACGTTCCGAGAACTGCACAAAGGACAAAAGCAGCGCCCGCGCTGCCCTTCCACCGGCGTTCAGAAGGAAATTTTCTCATCGGTACCCTCCGGTCCAGACGACGTCTACCTGGAAGTTTAGGGCGGCGCGCACAAGTTGTCAATGTAAAAGCCAGTAAACCAGCAAATCGGAGCGCAAAATAAACGGGCTTTTGATCACAACCCATCCAGAGGATGAGTATGCCGATCACGATGTGACTTTGTCCGGAACCACGAACGGCTCTCGGTATTCGCGCCTCAGCATCTGGTCCGCCTGGGCATCGTTAACGAACCGCTCCTTTTGAGGATCGAAATGCAGTCGGCGACCCAGCCGGAAGGAAATATTCGCCAGGTGCGCCAGGGCTGAAGAGTAGTGCGCTGTTTCGACCGGCGCGTTCAAATCCGACTTCCTCCGAGTCCTGACCGCCTCGATGAAGTTGGCGTAATGATTGCCTTCGGCTTTGCGGAAAGGACCGGGCTCCCGGTTGCGCCCAAGGTAGGTTTCATACGTGTCATAGTGCCTGACCAGCAGGTAGCCTTCAGAGCCATAAAAAATGTTGCCCACGGCAATGCCATGTTCCTCATTGGTGCACCAGTGCCGCACGGCTATCTCCATCATCTTGTTCTGTTCCGGATAGAAGCAAAGGGCCGTCAGTGCTTCCGGGGTTTCCTGGTCGTCATGCCACAGGAACTTGCCGCCCATGGCCGTGACTTGCTGGGGCAATTGAACGCCGAGTCCCCACTGCGCCATGTCGAGTTGATGGATGCCCTGGTTGCCGATGTCTCCATTGCCGTAATCCCAATGCCAGTGCCAGTTGTAGTGCACCAGGCGGCGGGAAAAGGTGCGCCTCTGGGCGGGGCCTTGCCAGATATCCCAATCCAGGTGCGGTGGAGGCGACTCGTCGGGCTGATGACCGATTGAGGGGCGCCAGCGGTAGATGATCGCGCGGCTTAGGTAGACCTTTCCAATCACTCCCTGGCCAAGCTTCTGAACCGCTTCTTGTAGTGCAGGGGAGCTTCGCAGTTGCACGCCGTGCTGGACAATGCGGTTGTACTTATAGGCCGCTTCGATCATCTTCCGGCCCTCAAAAAGGTTGTGCGAGCCGGGCTTTTCCACGTAGACGTCTTTGCCGGCCTGGCAGGCCCAAATCGTGGCCAACGCATGCCAGTGATTGGGCGTGGCGATGCTGATGACGTCGATGCTTTTGTTATCTAAGACCCGGCGCAGATCAGTTTCCGTCTTTACGTGCTTCCCGTAAGTCTTCTCAAACTCGAAGGCCCGCTCGGCCGCCACCTTCCTGTCGGGATCGCATACGGTGGCGACCTCGACGTTCTTCAGTTCCTGAAATCCTTTGATGTGGCTCTTTCCTCGGCCATGGACCCCGAGAACCGCCACTCGGAGAGTGTCATTGGCTCCCATGCTGCCGAAGCCAAATCGCTGAACGGCCATCGCCGCTGCCGTACTCTTGACAAAATCTCTGCGTTTCATCTCCATAACAATCTCATCTCCTTGGTTCCGAAGATCCACTGGTTGCCGGTGCCGTGCTGCCGCGGCGTCATGGTTGATACACACAGTTGACGTAGCCCGCGTCCGGCCTGGATGGACGTCCTCCGGCTCAGCAGGACATCTCAGACGGACCCGGGACGCCCTCGTTCGGAGCGTCCCGGGCCCTGGGGGGGGAAGAAGGATCAAAAGATGTACTTCAGCCCAAACTGAAAGATGCGCGGGCTTCCGGCGCTCCTGATCTTGCCAAATGTGCTCCGATTCACCCTTCCTTCTGGACTTCCGAGATTCACCCAATTGAAGCCGTTGAACATCTCAGCGCGGAACTGCACTCGGTGGCTTTCCGAGATCCGGACATCCTTCGAGAGGGCGAAGTCGAAGTTTTTGCTCCCCGGTCCGATCATGAAATTGCGGCCCGCGTTTCCAAGCTGTCCCGGCTGGTTGGGCTCGAAAGCATCGGCATTAAACCACGCCTGAATCACCTCGTTTCGGGAACGGTTGGGACTGAGCTTCCAGTCGCCCACCACATCAGGCCGATCGCCGCTGGAGTTCCCGTCAAAGTCGTTGTCCTTGTTGCTGCGAAGTCTCACCGGTATTCCTGCATAGAAGGTGGCGATTCCGTTGACGGACCATCCGCCGAGGATGGCTCGAGCCGGACCGCTCCACTGCGAGAAGGAGGGCAGGTCCCACAGCCACGAGAGGATAAACATCTGACGCCGGTCCTCTTCCCCGAGGCCCCGATTCAGCCTGAAGTTCCTCTGGTCTGCTAAACGGGAACGGGAGCTGTGCCAGCTTTCGTCATCAATCCATTTGCTCAGCGTGTAAGAGCCCAAAAGGGTGAATCCGCGGCTGAACCGCTTCTCCACTCGCGCTTGAAAGGCGTGGTAGGAGGAGTTCACGAATCCGTCGTTTTGCTGCATCTGTTTGAATGTTGGCCACAGAGGGCGACGTTGGTCGATATTCTTCTTGGTCGCATCGGGGGCGCGCAGAGGTGAATTGATATCCAGAGAGCTTAAGAGCTTGCGCCCGGCATTGCCGACGTAGGCCACCTCTGCCGACCAATCGTTCCCAATCTGTCGCTGGATCGACAAATTCCACTGTTGGACATAGCCCGTGCGCATGTCAGGATTCTGGAAGCTGTAGCTGGATTTCGCCGGGAACTTTAGGTTGTCCAGATCCTTGTTGAAGGGGAAGGGAGAGCCGCCAATGGGCGCATAGGGATCTTCCAGGGTCGTATCCCGCAGGGTTTCGCGCAGGGCGAACGGGATGGAGACCTGTCCCCCTTGAAGCACATTGAAGACGGTGAACGCGTAAGATATCCCGTATCCGGCTCGGACAATGGTTTTTCCATCCCCAAGGAGGTCGTAGGCGAAGCCAAACCGCGGGGCAAAATTGTTCAGGTCGTTATCGATGCCTGCTCGCGCTATCCCGTCGTCGCAGGGGAAGAGAATCCCCTCGGAGGCTTGTGGAACACAGCTCGACTGTCGACCGGCCCGGTAGGTGATAAGCTGGTCCAACGGGTGAACCGGCCACGTGTCCAGCTCGTAGCGAAGGCCCAGGGTCAGGACCAATTTGGGAGTCACTCGGAACTTATCCTGGCCAAACCCGTAAAAGGCCCAGGAGTTGTTACTTTTGTAGCTCTGTATCCCATAAGTCAACTTATCCACCAGGCCCAGCATCAGGTCCGCGGCAGAATTCCCGGTAAATGAACCGTCGAAGACGAACTCCCCGCCCATTCGCGGAGCCGTGGAAACATCGGTTAACCTGCGCAGCCAGCCCTCCACCCCGAACTTGAAGTCGTGACGGCCTCTCGTCCAGCTAAACGTATCTGCCAGGATGTAGTGGTTGGCTACCTTGGGCCCCCCGAAGGCGCTGCCGGCGTCGAAATAGCCCTTCACGTCAAAGTCGGGAGGCATTTGGGGGCCGACCGGTAGGGGCGAGAAGTTGCCGCCCAAGTCGTTGATGCTCACATCGTCCGGGGTGACCTTCCGGTTCCCTGCACTGCGGGAAAACGTAGCCCGGAAGTGATTGAGCTTGGTCGGGCTAATAGTCCAATACTCATGGATATTGAAGTTATGCTGACGTGTCTTTATCGTCCGGGCGGCAAAGTCAATCTCCTTGACAAAACGCTGTTCGTCGGCAGAATCGCTCCAGAAGTAAGCGCCCGAGAGCGTGTGATTCTCCGAGAAGTGGTGATCGATTTTAACCAGAAATTGATCGTTGTCTCTCGCCTCACCCGCGCTTTGAGAAAGCCCGTTGGGACCGTTGGCGGGGAAATTGGGCAGGGGAACAGCCAGGTCCAGGTAGTTGAGCGCCACCTGGCTGACCCGCTCAGGAGGAATGATGCTGTTGGGGAACGGCTTATCCGTCAGCGGATCTGTGATTTTTACCGGGTTGCCTTTTCGGTCCACGGATTTGGAGAAATCACCGGCGCGCTCTGCGCCGGTGGGGACCAGCGCACTGTTCTTGAAATCGTTGACTTTTCTACGAAATCCTTGGTAACTGCCAAAGAAAAAGCTCTTGTCTTTGATAATCGGCCCGCCAAACGTTCCACCGAACTGGTTTTGTACCAGAGGAGTTGTGTCGGGCTGGAAGAAGTTTCTGGCGTTCAAGGCACGGTTGCGGTGGAAGTGAAACAGACTCCCGTGATATTCGTTGCTTCCTGATCTGGTGATGACGTTGACGACGGCACCCACAGAACGACCATATTCGGCGCCGTAGTTGTTCGTAATCACCCGAAACTCCTGGATGGCGTCCGGGTTGGGTACATCGTTCCCATAGTTGCGCAGAGGCGAGGTGTTGTCGACGCCATCCAAAAGCCAGTTGCTCTGCTCCTCCCGCAACCCGTTGATATTGACCTTGTTCTCGACAAAGCCCTGGGCGTTTCCGGTCTTCAGTTGCTGGGCTCCGGGTATCAGGCTCACCAGGCTCAGGGTGTTCCGGCCGTTGAGGGGCAGATCCACAATTCGGCGCTGGTCGACTAGGCTTCCCATTTCGTTGGTGGTGGACTCAACCAGCGGCGCGTCACCAAGAACAGTGACATTGTCGGTAGTCTCTCCCACTGTTAGCTCGATATCCACTTTCGCGTTCCGATTGAGCGACAATTGGATACCCCCTCGAAGTGCAGTTTTGAATCCCGGAAGCGTCGCCTGCACCGTGTAGACACCCACAGGAAGCTCAGGAAAGCTGTAGTACCCAAGGTTGTTCGTCAGCGTACGGCGGACCTCGTTGGTCAGCGTATTGGTCGCCGAGATCTCAGTTCCCGGCACCACCGCTGTGGTCTGGTCAGTAACGGTCCCAAAGATTGAAGCGGTAGTTTGGGCACTTAGAGAACCAGCCATTAAAATGAGCAATGCAGCCGATATCAAGACGGCCTTTGCCAAAACTGTCCTCTGATTCTGAGCACCCGTGCCCCCAGAGATTAGCATCACATTTGGTTGTTTCATTTTGAACCTCCCTTTGCGCGATAAACGCCTTTGCTTGGCTGCCCTTTCGGCGGGCCCGGTCTCGATTTCGGGGGGGGTATCGAGTTGAGCATCCCAGGCTCGACCGCACCCACCGAACGGGCAGTTTCATCTAAGTTGAACTTTTCAACTTTCAACGTTGCATCAACGTTGCGCCCAAGGAGAGGAGTGGCACAAGTGTATTGCGGTAACGTAACCGCGACGTTACGGTAAACTGCGCCAGCGTCGAGTGTAGGGGCGAGCCGGTGGCTCGCCCCTACCATGCGAATCGACCCATGAACGGTTTGGGGGCTAGTTGATGAGAACTTATACGGGAAGCTTACGGTTTATTAGCGCGAGGCCGTGATATATGGTAGGTAACATATTCGGTCTTGACGGGAGCATTCTTGTCCGCCACCACTCGAAGCAACAACTGGTAATGCTTTCGTTCGCCGGATTCCCCTAATTTGAGTCTCTCCGTCATTGCCCGCACATTTTCCAAGCGGGTAACCTGCTCAACGGCCGCCAGCGTTCCTGGGGTGTTGTGGGCAGTCAACAGAAGGATCTCGCGGTCGGGCTGCAAACCCGGAAAGGAGGCTACTACCGCGAAGGTAAAGACATCCCTGTGAGATGGAGTGATGTAAGTCTCCTGCTCCCCGGGCAGCGGATTGCGGTTATAAATGTTATGGTCCGGACCCCATTCGAAATCCTGTTGCACTGGAAGGTTCTGTAGCAAAGGGTTCATCCGCGGAGCGCCCAGGAAAATGATATTGCCGTCTTTGACGGAATCCCAGGTGGCTAGATGCGCCGGCAAAGCCGTAAACTTTCCACCGGCACGACCGAAGAAGGCGGCTAAACGTTGCAGGGCAATGGCATTGCCCATCTCGGTGTAGTCATAGCGTGGACCCGAGAGAGGACCAAAGCGCCTCTGCAGCATCTGAAAATTCGCGTCATTGAAAAGATCAGTGGGATCATTCACTGTGGAGAAGCGCAAAAACAGAGCGTCACTTTGGCTGGTAAAGAACACGGGGCTCCCGAAAACCACAACATTTTCTGCGTCCGGAGAGAAAAACCGCCCCCAAATGGGAGCATACTCCCGAAGAGAAATCTGCGGCTTGGCTGCTTCAATCTCTTTCTGTAGAGACAAATTCCGCTGCGACAAAGCAGTGATCCAGTAGGTTGCGACGGCGAGAAGGAGTACGGTCGTGAGCAAGGCAATGCTCTTCAAGTCGCGGGGAGGTCCGATCCATTGGCGGACTAACGACGTCTCGGAGACCGGGGGTCGCTGCTTTTGGAAATGCGGGACGTAGCTTCCCTTGCTGAGTTGTATCAATACGGGGTCGGCAAGACCTTCCTTCTCGTAATATTCTTTTAGCTTGGTGCGAAGCCTGGCCGCCTCGACACGCACGATTGGATCGATTCGCGGATCGTAAGACTCGTTTCTGTCAAAGACCTCAAGGCCCAGCACATATTCCTTGATCTGCTCCCCGTGACCTTGAATGGTTTGTTCCACGGTAAAGCGCAAGAAGCGACTCAAACGTTCCGCGCGGGCAAACATTTCGCTGGCCAGGATCTTTTCGAGTTCCGTCTGGATAGATTCAATAGAAACCCCGGCAGGGAGCTGCAGGTCACTCCCACCTCTGTCCTTCTGTTCTCCGTCCCCTGACACGGCTGCATGTCTCACTTCTGGTCTCTCCTGAGCTACTCAAGATAGGCTTATGTAACGGTAAACTTACTGTAACATAAGAAACAACCCGTGTGCTA
>JALLON010000051.1 GCA_027717925.1 Acidobacteria bacterium AH-259-G07
GCGAAAGCCCTTGATCTCCTCCAGGATATGGACGTCCTGGAAGTCGGCAGCGAGTTCCTGGACAAACTCAGGGTCCAGCTGGGGATCGAAAGGATAATCGGGCAGCTGATGCTCGAGGTAGTCGAGAATCTGCTGTGAAGAGTTTTCCGGATACATAAGTTTTTCCTTTAGATTTCCGAGGAGGCGCGGTAGATTTCTTCCTCCGAGAGGGTCTCCTTTTGCTCCAGGGTTCCCAGGTTTAAAGCGGCCAGGCACAGGCGGTTGATCTGCCGGCAAAGGCCCCCGCAGATCTTGTAGACGGCGAGGCGGGCCGAGGGGGTGAAAATCTCGGACTCACCGCCCACGCGAGCCAGGTGGTGGGCGATGTAGTGGGCCGTCTCCTCTTCATTGAGAGGGGGCAATTGATAACGCAGCAGAATGCGCTGCTCGATATTGCGAAAGAGGGGGCGCTGCAGCCTGGCCTGCAGGTAGGGATGGGCGATGAGGATGCTGATCATGGGATCGAGCGAGTCCATGCGGAAGTTCAGCACAATGGGGAGCTCCTCCAGGGTTTTGTCACGCAAATATTGCGCTTCATCCAGCACAAGAATGGGGGTTTGCTTGGCGTTTTCGACGTACTCACGGATGGATTTTTGGAGATTTTTAAAGAGCGTGGACTTGTGAATGGAGGGCCGGCCGCCAAACTCCAGGTTGAGCAGCAGATAGAAATCCAGGGGGGTGACGGTCGAGAGAGGCACGTAGAAGACTTTGTAGGCGGTGGGATTGAGCTGCTGGACAAAGGCTCGGACAGCGGCGGTCTTGCCCGTGCCGGGTTCTCCGGTGAGAAGCATGAGGCCGCGGCGATGACGCATATACTCGAGGCGATGCTTCAGCTCGGAAAAGGCCGGGGTCGTGAGCAGATCCGAAGGAGGCAGATCCTTGCCAAAGGGAAGATCCGAGAAACGGTAAAAGGTCTCGATCATGAGTCTTGCTCCTCAGATTGCAAGGAAAAACGGATGGGGCGGGGCCGGGAGGCGTTCTCGGCCAGGTCGAGCCGGTGCAGGCGGCACACGGGTTTGTCCTCCTCGAACAAGTAAAGCTCCTGGGGTCTTCCCTGGGGGTGGCGGATCTCGACCCTTTGACCGACATAGGCGGCGGGCAGCTCCCAGCGCACCCCGGCGATGGAGACGAGGCCGTCCTTGGTCACTTTGCGGCTCAGGGTGCGGTAAAAGACCTGATCCAGCTCCTCACGGGTGGGGAAACGAGGCTGGAGCTGAGCCAGAGAGCGCATATAGCGGTCCAGCGGGCGCTCACCGATTCCGGCATGCAGGCGGCGATGATAACGCTGATCTAACCATTGGTGGAGGCGAGCGTTCAGATCGGCTAGGGTGAGGGTTTGAGCCGGCAACAGAGCCAGGAAGCCACTGCGCAGGCTGCGGAAAAATCGCTCGATTTTCCCGCGCGAGGGCGAGTCATAAGGGCGGGAATGGACCAGGGCCACGCCCAAGCGGGCACAGGCTAAAGTGAGGTGGCTGCCCGAGAAGGCCGAAGCGTTGTCGCAATAAAGGATCTGGGGCAGACCGTGGCGGGAGAAGGCCTCTTTGAGCAGCGAAGCCAGGACGGGCGAGTTTTCCCGGGGGTAAAAGGAAGCGGCCGTGATGAAGCGGGAATGATCATCGATGGCAGCCGCCAGGTAGGTTTTGGCGGCTCCTCTTCGGCCCTCGATCGAGACCCGAGGTCCGTGCATAAAATCGAGCGTCCACATCTGGTTGGCCTGAGGCTTTTCAAAGCGTTTGCGCGCCTTGGGGGGCTCAGTGCGGGCAGGCCTCAGCCCGGCCCGGGCGATATGACGGCGCAGGGTGTTTTCCGAGATGCGCCGGGAGGTGATCTGGCCCAGGGCCACGAGCCGCTCTCGCAAGTGAACCACCGGCATTTGGGGGTGCTCGGCCAGAATCTCGCCCATAAGCCGGCTCAGCTCGCCAGTAATGACCCGCGATTGACCGGCATCGGAACGGCAGCGGGGTAGCAGACCCTGGAAGCCTTCCCGGCGATAGCGGCGCAGCCAGGACTTGAAAGTACTCTGGGTGTATCGCCGGGGCCCCAAGAAAGGGACTTCCAGCTCTTTTTGGGCCAGTCGACGAAAGTACTTGGCTTGTCCCTTTCCGGCCGCATGAATCACTGGAGCGATGATGCCATAGCGGAAGACGGCGATGGCCTCTTGCTTTTTTCGATCCATTTTCTTGTCTCCTTACGACTCTCCCTTTTGCCACAACTCCGGGGCCACTTCCCTATCCGGCAGTGTGGACGCGCATTTTTTCTCAATGGCGAGCCCGATTCCCTCACCACAATGTGATGGAAGACAGCTTACAGACCGGGGTACTGAGCCTGTGGTGGCTCAAAAAATGGTGGCGGACGCTCGGGCAGGCACAACTCGCCTATCCGAGCCGAAGATCGAACAGAAGGTGGGGAAAATAGCGCTCGTGGAAGGCCGCCACGACACTCTCGGGAGAAGCTCGGGCTTGCAGGCTCTCCAAGACCGCTCGAGCTTGGGCGCGTCTGGGCTGGAGACCGGCCGGCAGGGGCGCCGCCGCGATCGGAAAAGACTGCAAACGCACATACACGCCCGAGAACAGATCGAGGATCCGGTAGACTCTCCCCTCCTCCACCGCAAAAGCCTCCTCGCCCTCTGGGGAGAGAGCCATCAGCGCCTCCAGCACCTGAGCCACGCTTTGCCGGCCCAAAAGCAATAACTTCAACTCCCAGATCATCAGGGGCAAAGAGAAACGGCGCCGAGCCACCAGCGCCTCCGGCAAAATACTGAAGGTGACATGCTGGGAGCGGTGCGGACCTTTACGGCGGCATAAAAAGCGGGGAATCGGAAAGCGCTTGTAGATCCTCCCGTCGACATCCACCACTTGTCGAAAATACAGACCGTGGCGCACGGCGCAATTACCCCCTCTACAAAGGGGGCAACGGTCGCGGAAGTCCGGTATTTTCTCGTATACTCCTAAAGCTAACTGAGAAAGGCTTGACAAAGAGGTGCCGGAGAAGTCATGCTGAAGCTGGAGTTTATCTCTGAAGCCGGGAGCTCATCTACTAAGCAAAGCAGTAGGCTCCCGGCCCCTCCTTTTTGTGACAAGTTGTGCAGCTCATGTACCACACTCGCATCACCTAATCACCCGTCCTGGGTGAGAATAATGCTACCGTGATCTGCCACAAAAAGCGAAATCAATGTGTAAAACTACACACATCTGACCAAGAATGAAGGGTCGTGCGGCATGTTCCCCGTCGGGGTTCCGACGTTAGTTTCCCCTGGCAATGTGCAGGGACTTCCTGAAAAGCAGGAGAAGGCTGATGCAGCCGCACAAAACCTTTGTTATGTCCTAACGTCGGCTTCTTCTTCTGGCTGATTTTTCTTAACTTTGGTCACGTCTTTTTCCGGCGTTTCCCTTTGTCCCAGATACTCTGGCAGTTTGATGCCGACGTTTTTGGCCAGTTCATGCAGCGGTGGGAGGGACCCAATCAGGCCGGAGAGAAACTCTGCTGTGTTAGTCTTTCCTTTGGTGTTACTGCCGGATTCCCAGACGGTTACGGAGTCAATCTTCAAGTTCGAAATGGCCTTGACCTGTGCTTCAACCAGTTTTGGCAGCTGTTCAGTAACCAGGAGCAGGGAAGCCAATTCTGGGTTATTGGTGGCTGCCCGTACTATCTGGTTAAAGCCTTCTGCCTTCCGGGTTAGAATCGCCAACAGACCCGCTGCTTCGGCCTCCATCATCGAACGTATACCATCTGCCTCACCCTTCTTGATCCGTCGGATTTTTTCGGCATCGGCCTCTGCCAGCGTTTCGATCCTCTGCTTTTCAATTTCCGTGGGAACAATAATATTCGCTTGCTGTGTGGCCGCTTCTCTGTTAGCCCGTTCCCGTTCTGCAATCTCTTCGGCCGTATAAGCCTCCTGGAGAGCCTGGGCCTGTTTCACTTTTTCGGCAGCAGTGGCAAGGCGTTCAGCTTCCGCTTCCTGCTCCCTACGGTAAGCATTCGATTGGGCAACCTTAACCGCAGCATTGTTTTCGCCTTCCACTGCTAATGCATGTGCGGCCGATACTTGGATACGCTGCTCACGTTCGGCTTCGGCTTTCCCAATCTCGCCGTCGCGTTCCTGTTGGGCTACTTTGATCTTCGCTTCGTTAACGGCCCTGGCCGCTGCTTCTTTTCCAAGTGCCTCGATATACCCGGATTCATCGGTAACATCGTGAATGTTCACATTGATCAGATGAAGGCCAACCTTGTTGATTTCCACTTCCACGCCGTGAAAGATGTTCTCAATGAGTTTTTCCCGATCGGCATTGATTTCTTCAATATCCATGGTGGCGATCACCACGCGCATTTGACCGAAAATAATATCGCGTGCTAGTTCCTCAATTTCGGTCCTAGGTATCCCCAAAAGTCGTTCAGCTCCGTTCTCCATAATCCCTTGCTCAGTAGAAATACCTACGGTGAAGGTGGAAGGAGTATTGATACGGATATTCTGCCGGGAAAGTGCACCCTGCAGACTAATATCGATCGGCATAGGAGTCAGATCCAGGAACTGGCTGGCCTGGAATACGGGGAAAATAAAAGCCCCACCACCATGGTAACATTTGGCTGAAGCCCGCTGGCCTTTACCCAACTTACCACTAACTTTACCGTAAACGACAAGGATCTTATCGGAAGGGCACCTTCTATACCGATTCGCAATAAATAGAAGTGACACAAAGAACAAGACGACAAAACAGATCAGTAAAATGACAGGTATGCTCATGTTGGTTCCTCCTTTTCGTCTTCAGTTTCTGCACCCAGGGGTTCCACTATCACGGTGCGAGCATCTAGCAGTTCCAAGACTTTCACTTTTTTTTGGCTGGCGATCTTCTGCGCGAATTTAGTATAGGCAGTGACCACCTTCAGACGGCCTTGGATCATCACTCTTATTTTCCCCGGACCTGATTGGTTGGGCGGTATCGGTAAATAGACGGTTCCGACTTGCCCTATTGCATGTTGATAATCTATCGTACCGCTTTCCCGCAGCGAATAGAGCATCCTCATCAGATATGCAACCGACAGCATCAGGACACCACCCACAATTGCACCCGATGCTGTAGCAACAAACGGGGATGAGCCGTTTTCCAATGCGATCACACCAGTCCACCCAAAGCCGCCAAAAAAGCCAGTGACCGAGCGTAGCGACAAAATACCGAGACCGTTTGTGTGATCCAGATCCACATCCAGATCATCACCCACACCAATGAGCATCAGCAGAACCTGAATCATTAGAATCAATGAGGCAACGATCGCTATCGAGTAAAAAATCATAAGGGTAAAAGTGAGATTTGCATACCATTCCAACACTTTGGCTCTCCCGAGAAATGTCTCAGTGTGCTTTAGTGATATTTAAATATCATTACCTCTATACTGACTACACAAAATAGGAAAATCAATTCCTGTGTTCTCTTTTGTATGTACCTGTAAATATGATTTGTCGCAAATGATAATCGGTTTTCATGCTTAAGCATATTCATCAAGCAGAATTCTGTGGGCACGATCCGGGGCCAGCGAATCCAGTTTTCTGTTGAAATCGCCAAGAAGCTGCCGGGCTTCGTCATCGTCGCCAACCGCGCGGGAGATCCGGTGCAGGCGGTAAATGTGATGAACGTCGATGAGTCCTTCACTGAAGAGCAGGACGGCAGCAGGGATCGGAGACAATTCAAGTAGGATCGCCATCAGACTTTTTAAAAGGACCCCGGCATACGGTTGTAGGTGATACTTCTGCTTCTGTACTCTTGCACGGATTTCTTGGATACGAGGATCTTTCTGTAGCGGTTCTTGTGGTCGTAAGGAAAATCCGGTTGCCGCGCCGGATTGGCGACTAAAAACGGACAGACGCCACTCATTGATACGGTAGCAAAGATGGTATATATCATATATATCATGAAGACAGCAAAGGTGTTCTATAGCGGTCGATCGCAAGCGGTTCGGTTGCCGAAAGAATTTCGCTTCCGTGATAATGAAGTCTCGATAAGAAGGGATGGTGAAGCAGTAATCCTTGAGCCGATCAAGAAAGGGCGTTGGCCTGATGGGTTCTGGCGCAAGAATCGGGTCGAGGACGCCGGCTTTAGACGGGCGCCTCAAGGAGGAGTTCCCAGCCGTCCGGCTTTCGATGGGGACGTTTGATCATGCGTTACCTCCTGGACACGGATACATGCATCGATTTGCTGCGAGGGGTACACAGACCCTTGCAGCGCATCCAAACGATCTCCCCTGATGAGTGCTCCGTTTCAACAATAACCACTTACGAGCTTCTGACCGGGGCACTGAAATGCCGACGTCCGAAAATGGAACGCCGCAAGGTGGAAGCCTTCGTCGAGATGGTGCATGAAGTTCCCTTCGATCGTCCCTCGGCGGAGCAGGCTGCCAACTTAGGAGTCGATCTCGAAAGGCAGGGAGTAATGATAGGCCCCTATGATATCCAAATCGCCGCCCAGGCCCTAGCCCGGAACCTGACTCTTGTGACCTCGAACCGCTCTGAGTTCGGGCGTGTCGAAGGGCTCCATACGGAGGATTGGCGAGAGTAGACAACGCACTTGCGGTGTGCTTCTTTCAGATTCTCGCAAAAAGGCCAGGATGGCATATCCTCTGAGGATGGTTTCTGTTGTGTCCCCGACCGCCAGCATCCCCACAACATGCTTCACTGTGAGAGCTCGACCTCGGATAAGCGGTTTGCCGCCGAAGATCTTCGGATTGACGGTAATACGCTTACAACTTCTCCTCGTCCATTGCGAAGCTCCAACGAACATCATGACAGCGCTTGAACCTTGTTGATGCCATCCAGAGCCGCCACCTTGTACGCTTCAGCCAGAGTGGGGTAGTTAAAGACGGCATCACGAAAGAACTCGATTGTTCCGTCCAAGGCTATCACCGCGTGCCCGATGTGGACCAACTCTGTTGCGGATTCACCCATAATGTGCACCGCTAGAACTTTGAGGTTCTCCCGCTGAAACGCGATCTTGAGCATGCCGGTGCTGCAGCCCATGATTTGAGCCCGAGCGAGTTCCCGAAATCGTGCCACACCTGTTTCGTAGGGCACAGCCTGGTCGGTGAGCTGCTCCTCACTCGGACCGACACTCGCAATTTCGGGGATCGCATAAATCCCTAGCGGCAGCAAATTGGTAGACTTACCAGTCTCGACGTCGAAGGCGTTGCAGGCTGCAATGCGGCCTTGTTCCATCGATGTCGAGGCGAGACTGGGAAACCCAATAACGTCGCCTACAGCGTAAATATTCTCGGCCTTTGTCCGGTACGTTTCGTCGACCTTCAAGCGCCCGCGGTTGTCAGGTCTGAGGCCAATTGCTTCCAGATTCAAACCGGAAGTCGCTCCAACGCGTCCCGCAGCAAACAGCACCACATCAGCAACCACCTGTTTGCCACTCTCCAAGTAAACATTGACAACATTGTCCGCAGTGGGCTTTACTCCGCATACTGTTTCCCCATAGCGGAGGATCACGCCTTCAGAGCGCATATGATAAGTCAGGGCATCTTCGATTTCGTCGTCCAGATAGTCGAGAGGCCGCTTCCTGCTGTCGATGAGTGTCACGCGCACCCCTACCTGCTGAAGAATCGTTGCGTATTCCACGCCGATGATCCCGGATCCAACGATCGCCATCGACCGCGGAATTTCTTTCAGGGTAAACAGAGTGTCACTATCAATAATGTTGGGGTTGGCAAAGTCGATTCCGGTTGGCCGAGCCGGTTTGCTACCCACAGCGAGGATGAACTTGTCCGATTCAAGCGTTCGAGTTTGCTGCGGGTCGGTGACCACAATCTTATGCGCATCGCTGAAGCACGCTGTACCCCAGATGATATCCACGTAGTTACGAAGCAACTGATCACGGATGACGTCGGTTTCCTTCTCAATCACACGCTGGGTGCGAAACTTGAGATCTTCGACCTTGATCCTGTCCTTGACGCGGTAGGCCTCGCCGTAGAGTTCTCGCTGCCGCGCTCCGGTCAGGTACATGGCCGCTTCCCGCAGCGTCTTGCTGGGAATGGTTCCTTTCTGCAGGCATTCGCCGCCGACCACTTGTTGCCGTTCGACAACGGCTACCTTCTTGCGTAGCTTCGCGGCAGCGATCGCTGCCTTTTGGCCCGCCGGGCCGCTGCCAATCACGACCAGGTCATATTGGTTCAAGTTTCTCTCCAAAGGATCACAGTCTAACACTGCGTTTGCTATTAGAGTAAGCACGATCTTGGCTGTGTTCAGCTAGTGCGGCTGACATAGTCCTGTCCTGCAACAGCAGGAAACAGTGTCACCCGAAACTTCCCTTTTGCAAGAAGCTAGTGGCTCGACCATCTCGCTACCAACCTTCAGGCAGCGATTGTCCCTCTTTACATTTAAGTGCCACCCGAACTGGGTGAAGGTGCTCAAGCAGATCTGGGCCCTGCTGGACTACATGTGTGGCAAACGTCTGGCAGCGATTTTGCCGGAGGTGATCCCGATTTGGAAAGAGAGGGAGAGTTGCAGCTGAGAACAGCTGATCGAGATCAGTGCGGCCAGTTGTGTGCTCAATATGTGGGCGCCCGGTGGGCAAGGAAAATCCTATCTGGCAGTTTAACAAAACCCACCACGAATCCAACCGCTGCGCCGACCACGTGCGCTAGCGGGATGGGAACCAGGGCTGCGCTGTCAACGAAAAGGGTCGTGCCAGTCACTATTTCGTAGCTGGTCTTGCCAATAAACAGTAAGACAGCCGCCGACAGGGCCATCACCCGCAGCCAGCACCGGTTGCTGACTCCGTCCTTCAGTTCCATCACTGCCAGCAGCGCAAATAACGAGGAGTCGATCCCTGACAACCCCCGATAGGTTGTCAGCTCTGGCAAGGCGATCCAGATCGCCAGGGGAATTAGCACGGCCGAACTCAAAATGCAAGCGCAGAATCGCCCGCGGCTTGCTTGCTCACACAGCGCCCCCAGCGCGACGAACATCAGGAGATCCCACAGCAAATGGTCAGCCGAAACGTGTGTCCAATGACAGAAGACAGCACGCCACAGCTCTCCGGCTTCTATCGCGACCCGGTCGTACTCCAGCCAGACCGCGGCCGATGGCGCTAGAGCGATAACCACTGCCGCGGTGGCCAGGAGCAGCGAGGCGCAGGGAATGCGCCTCGCTGGGGCACTCCAAAACACGTTGGACGTGGCGATCATGAGCGATGCCCTGCTTGCGCCCGCCTGCGGGCGAGCCTTGCAATAGCCAATCCGGTCAGGATCAGTGCGATTCCAGCGCTGAAGGGATCCAGCGCGCCCCCTCCTACCGACGGAGCCGGGCTGGAAAACGCCGGGTTAGCTTGGTCGACACGCCAGTTGCGAGCGGGCTGCTGGGCGCGCATAGTTTGTGCCTGCCACTCTTGCGCTGTGCGCGCCTGATTCCTGCGCTCAATGCCACGCTCCGCAAAAGACTCGTCCGTCAGAACCAGCATGGAGGTGTAGTCCGTTACGAGTTGATAGGTGAGACCCAGATCACGGACCGCGCTCTCAAACTCCGAGACCTCCATGTCACCAATGCTGTGGCTCACCTCCAGCTCTTCAATCTGGGCCAGCGCCCAAAGCCTCTCGATCTCGGGATTTTCCGTGTCGACGTCGGGAAATTGAAAGGTCGTGGAGTAAGTTTTGTCTTCCCCCGTCAGGCGTCCCTGCAGGGTCACGCGAGCCTTGCCTCCCTTGTCATAGCGGCCGAAGATCACGAGCTGTTGGCCGCGGTAGATCTTTCCCAGGGAGTTTCCGATGTCGTATACCTTAACTCCGGAGATCTTCAGGCTGGCGTCGTGCAGGCACTCGTAGGTAATCTTGCTCTTGGCGAGCATGATCTGACCGACGATGTCGTCGGAGTTTGAGACGTTGGCGTAGAATCCACCACTGGTTTCGCTGATCGTTCGCATCAGTGACCAGTTGGCGCTGTTGCCCATCAGGAACCCAAAGATGCGCACGTCGTACTGCTTCATCAGCTTGTGAAATTCCCGAGGTTCGATGATCCCGGTGTTCGTGACGGCATCCGTGATCAGCACGATGCTGGTGCTGCGGTCATCGTCCAAGTTTTTCAAAGCCAGCTTGAGTCCGGCATAGAGGTTCGTGCTACGGGAGGCCTGCAGCTGTTGAACGGCTTGAACCAGCCTTTGCACGTTCTTGCGGCTGGCCGGCACCCAGCCGCCCGATAGATCACTGGCCGAGTCATTGAAGACAATAATGCGAATGCGGTCTTCGGGTTTCATTTGACCTATTACTTTGGCAACCCCGCGAGCCAGGGTCGAGATCTTCCCCCGCATGCTCCCAGACACATCGAGGACAAACGTGTAATCCGCACCCTGCTTGAGAGGCTGCAAATCGAGACCCGGCGTAACCACGAGCATGAACGTGCCAGGGGTGTTTTCGTCTAGGCGGTAGGGGATCAGCTCAATTCTTCCGGGAAGATTGTCCTCGAGGCGGTAGCAGAAGACAAAGTCACGATCCAGCCGCGCATCCTCCCGTTTCATCTCGAGCTTGTAGTGGCCTTCGGCAACCTTGGTAATCTTTGCGGCGGCTTCAAATCCGGGTACCCGGACATCCATCACCGGCGCTGCCGACTTGAACTCCAGATCCACCGAGAAAGGACCGTTGACAAGCGTGTTCGTATCCCAGAAGTGCAGGGCGACCTCATCAGTGCCGCCTTCCTCGAGCGGATACAGGTAGCGGCCGACCCCGGTATCAATCTGCAGCGGCTGATAGTAAACAAATCGGATGCGCGTCTCTTGTCGAGCTCGGACCGGCGAGACGGCAAAGTCGAAGGCTTGGAAATCTCTCTTTTCCGCTAAGGCGACGTTGTTCCCTTTGTCCCGTTCCTCGCGGTAGATCCGGGAGGCTCGCTGCTTTTCGATGACCTCACCATGGAGCTCCCTCTCGTCGGCATAGACCGTGACTTCCGACAAACTCGCGCTTTTGGGAAGAGGGAAGGAGTAAAGCGCTGCCAGGTCACGGTCATTGGGGTTGAAGAATGTCTGATAAACTTCGGTTCTCGCAAACCCGTTGTTGATGATGATCTTCACGTGGTGATCACGGATCTGGATGGGCGCGACGTCAGCGTCTGTGGCAGTCAGTGTCCCGGCGGCCCAGCCGGAGGTGAGCATGCCCAACATGGTGGCGGCCAAAATGACAAGCTTAATTGTGTTTCTCATTGTGATTCCTCCTTGTAATCTAAATTTTGCAACCGCACTTCAATTGAGCACGGAGCGTGCCACTTTGGTTTAATTTGGCGTATCCCTTTTTTATTCCGATACTTGAGCTCGGTCGGGCGGGCAGAATCCAAAGAGAAAAAGCCTCACAGGTGGGCATTCATTGACATGGCATGTACATTCTATGTATGTCGACCGGGACGACACTGGACTCGCTCTGCGCGTGATCAGCGGAATCGGGACAGCGTCGTCATCTCCAGTTGCGGTCGCTTCCGCATGCAGTGACGAGTTCCGAGGTGCCCGCTCAACTCTGCCTTGGAGACGCCGTCTAGCATAGCATTAGAGGATATGTGGAAGGCTCCGTGCACGATAAGGACATCTTTGAAAGAGCTAATTCCCATAATACGTGCATTGTCGCCGAAATCCAGGGCGATGGCGGAGCTTGCGTCCTACCTGACCGCCAGCCAGGTGGCTTGCGTAGATGAGACTGCATGCTTCAGCTGCCGCTGGCTTCAACTGTGTCCTGAACCTGTCTTGCGTGGGTCAAAAGCGCCTGTCACCGAGGCTTGATTGGGCACCTTCGATAGGACAGAATTGGGGCTATGGTGAGCGACATCTTTACCCTGACGCTCCTGGTTCTCTTTGCCAGTGCGCTGCTGGGAACCTTTCTTCGATCCCGAGCCCGGGACCGGTGCCTGAAGGACTTTGAGGGCTACCAGGTGAATATTCAAGAAACTGCCGAGAAGCGGGCCTGGGGTTGTCTGATCGTCTATGCCAACGGGGTTGAACTTATCTATCAGGAGCCGCAGCGCGATGCCGAGGGGCATGTTGAGACATCAGTGGTCTACTATACGGACCAACTTCAGAAGGTGCGCTTTATCATGCGAGCTCACGACGAACTGAGCCCTTCGAACCAGGAGCGCCGGGCGGCGGAGATCCGCCGGACTTACCAGCGGAGCCTCCGAAGTCGATTGGCCCGCTCATTATGGAACACCATCAACAGCGTCCGTGATGCAGTCATGGAGGCCCTAGGTCTGGTCATTGGAAGGGCCAAGTCCGCTGGAAGGTTTGGTTCCACCCTCCTTCAG
>JALLON010000052.1 GCA_027717925.1 Acidobacteria bacterium AH-259-G07
AGTTTCAGGTCAGAGCCGGTAAAACTTCAGGTCGATGTTCTTGATCATTCGGGTGATGCAGATGATTTGCCCAGTGTGATAAGAGAAGTGCTCGACCACATGAAAGATGGCCTGCAGCCCTGTGACCTCGTAAACTTGAATGTGGTGCTTCCTTAAGAAAGTATCGAGCTCCAGCGAATCCAGAACCCGAACGGCCTGGTTAAGCGTCTGATCGAGCTTTTTCATTAGCTGATCACCAGGGATGGGCCCTCTCTCGGCAAACTCCAGATCTCGCTGACGGGTATCGGGTTGCTGAGCCAGCCCCGCAGTGATCCATTGGTGAACATTTCCGCACAGGTGAAGAATCAGATTGCCCACGCTGTTAGTGTTTTCGTTTGCTCGCCACCAGATCTCCTCATCGGAGAGCAGCTCAACGCAGCGGCCCACTTTGGGTAAAAAGTCCTGTATCAGGTGGTGCTTGGCCTGGTCGACAAAGGCTTCCGCCAGCTCGGCACTCATCTTCTGTTCCACTTTTTGTTGAGACGAGGTGGAGTGGAGGCATTAGCCGCATTCCAACTACTAAGGAAAACCAGACGGACTATTTTCTCCATCTTGGAGTAGTTAATTTTGTCCGGTGTATCCGTTGGCTGGTGATAGTCGGGATGCAGGCCGGTGTGAAAAAAGAGGGCGGGCACACCGTTGATCAGAAATGGCCAGTTGTCACTGCGACGCAGCAAGTTGATGGTGTTGTTGTCATATCGAAACCTGACGTCCAAACCAATCCGCTGGTTGTTTTGCACGACCAGATGACGAAGATCTTGACTGCGACTGTAGCCCATTACGTTCACACTGTTTGCGTTTTCCTCGGCAGTTTGTTTCTCGAGGCCTCGAAAGCGCGAATTTTGAGGATCAGGGACCTCCTCATTTCGACCAATCATATCCATTTGAAACACAGCTGTGGTTTTCTCCAATGGAAAAGTCGGTCTTTCCACATAGTAACGAGAACCGAGAAGACCTCGCTCCTCAGCATTCCAACCCACAAAGAGCATCGAGCGCTTCGGTTTTTCTGAGCTCAGGGCATAAGCCTCAGCAACTTCCAATAAGCCGACTGTTCCACTGGCATTGTCATCGGCTCCATTGAAAACTTCTCCCTTGCGGGATCCGACATGATCAAAGTGAGCGCTCACAATGACCACTTCGTCCTTCAATCGTGGATCGGAACCAGGAAGGTAAGCCAGGACGTTGCGCACACGGGTTTCACTTCGAATGACGGCAGTTTCCACGGTGGCTTCCACTCCCAGCAATGGAAAACTGTGAGGTTGGTATCCTTGATCGATCTTTTTCTGAATCTTCTCCACGCTGGTTTTACTGCTTTCTACCAGTGCCCCTGCGATCTCACGGGAAACATGCAGCGCCGGAATCTTGACTTGATCACTCCAAAGTTTAAGGCTGTAACGTTCGCGTAAGGCATCTTCCGGCCAAACAGAGCGCAGCGTACGCGAAAAATTTGTTCTTGGGTGGTTTGCCTCGTCGGGAATGAAAATCGCGCCCACGGCACCGTGGGCTTGAGCATTCAGGATCTTGTAAAGCACCCTGTTGTACTCGGAGTGGACTAACCCCTCGAAGGGACTGTTGGGATCCTTCTCACCCGGTTCATGATTCATCATCACCACGATCGTTCCCCGAACGTCGATTCCGTGGTAGTCGTCATATCTGTGCTCAAGCGCCGTGATTCCGTAACCTACAAAAACCAAGGGTGCGGAGACCCTGGCATTAGCGGAGAAAGTCCATGGGACAAAATCTTTCTTGAGTATGGCGATTGTCGAAAGGGGGGATTGGGAATGTTGGATTTCGAGACGGTTTGGCTCGGACAATTTTGCCCGAACCAGGGAGAAGTATTGAAAATAGCTGTCATTTTCGACCGGTTTCAGTCCCATCAATTCGAAACGATGAGCCAGGTAGCGAGAAGCGATTTCATTAGACACCGTATTGACATCGCGGCCTCGCATTTCGTCGGAGGCTAAAAAGTAGAGATGCGATTTCAGATC
This sequence comes from Acidobacteria bacterium AH-259-G07, assembly GCA_027717925.1. Lineage (GTDB taxonomy): Bacteria > Acidobacteriota > UBA6911 > RPQK01 > JADFOI01 > JALLOL01. Next base: position 2,028 of record JALLON010000052.1, read on the forward strand.
AGCCATGGTAATGCTTTCTATTGCCTCTGCTGACGGATGATCGGGGCCTGTAATTGCCAGCAGAACAGCAAAACTCAAAGCGGAAAAGGTTAGTAGAATGGCTGTCTTCTTCTTCTTCTTCTTTCCCATAGTGTCTTCTTGTTGGTGCCCCATTGTAGCGAATTCTCCAGGAAAAAGCAGGGAAGAGCAAGGCAAGATCTCGCCAGAAGGCAGGGACTTCACTGGACGTGGGCTCGGATCTGTGTAAGACTCTGTGGTTAAAATCCAAAAAAGGAGGGAAATAGACAATGGGAACAACGAGACGAGAGGTCGAAGCCGAAATCATCAGGCTGGCACGGACGGATGCGAACTTCAAAGAGAAACTTTTGAGCAATCCCAAAGCGGCTATCCAGGAAGTGCTCGGACAGGAACTCCCGAAGCAGCTTAACGTTGAGGTCCACCAAGAAGACATCTACACCGTTCACGTGGTAATTCCCCTGGAGAGCAAGGAGTATGTGTCTGATTATGACGAGATAGACCCCGAGGGTTGGAGGCCGTTTTGACCTCACCAGGCGTTGGAAGCCTGGACCGGTTCCGGTTACAACGTCAATGAAGGGCATTCCTCCTTGGACAGCCGTCGGTGAAATTTAAGAGGCTGTAATTCAATATGCCCAACATCCACAGGCTTGTGCCTCATGACTTCGACTTTAGAAGACTTGCTCGAACCTGTGGCCAAATATCTCAGTGACGATCTTGCTTCACCAGATAGCCTTCGCCGCTGCTGTGAGATCGCCCGGAGCCTGCCTGTTCTGCCTGCCGCTGGCTTTGAGTGTTCTCTGGATGACAGTATTGATTCTCTCGATTTTGCGGTTTGCGCTTCGGTTTCTAATGGTGGACGTGAGATTCTAGCAGGGAAGCATCCCAACTATCAGCTTTCACAAAGGCTTCTTGCTCATCCTGTGTGGAGGGGCGTCAGGGATCTTGCCGCCCGCTGGAAAAATCCGGAGTCTGTTCTTCATGACCATCTTAAACAAGTGTGGCTGGAATTCGATTTGAAAGACGCTTCTTGCCTGTTCCCGGTTCCCGGCGTGCATCTTTCATTTAAAGACAGCTGGTGCAAACACTCGCCCCGTGAATATTCTGCTGTCCTACAGGATGTCTTCGATTTGCTTCTGGAGGACTCACCTTCAAACGTACATTGTGAGAACGTCAGACGATGCATCAGTACTTTACCGGCTCCTGCCCATCTTTGCCATGTCGGCGTCCTTCTCTCCCGGGAAAACAGCATGACACGGTTGGTGGTGTGCAACTTTCCCTTTCAAGAGCTCCGATCCTATTCAGCTGCCGTGAGTTTACAACTCGCTGCCGCTGAACTACCTGATGTGGTTCTTAAGGCCATTCGTTTGGCTGATGTTTGCAGTCTCAACTTGGACGTCGGAGACGAGATCTCCCCGAAAGTCGGCGTGGAAATACATTTCGACAAGCAGCCTGCCAGCAGCCGTAATTGGGAGACCGTACTAGACTATCTGGTCGACGAGACTTTATGCACATTTGCAAAGCGAAATGCTCTTCTGAATTGGCCTGCGTATTCTATTCCCAGCAGCTCTGATTCATGCCAGTTGCTTTTTGGCAAGGCATCATCCTTTCTCGGATCAAGAGCTGGTCTTGTGCTCATTAGATTACTCAACCACATAAAGCTCGTGTATATCCCTGGCTGTGTTGTTCAGGCCAAGGCATATTTCGGATTTGTCTACAAGCTCGTCTTGAAATCGAAAGCATAGATCTGTAATTCGACCGAGATTGCCCCTGGAGGGATCATCCTTGGGTCTCGACATCCAGGCTCTCGTGACGACAAAGTTGGAGTAGGACCACCAGACATATGAAGAGGAATTTTCCGAAGAGCGAGACGAGTCAAACTGAAGTGGTAATTGGGCTCCGCAAAGCCATCGATTTTCTATTCCGAAGCCAACTCCCCTCCGGTGAATTTCGGACTTATTCTTCTAGGGACCCGGAGTTGCTTAAGGGGTGCGTCGTAGAAAGCTCCGTATTTGGCACCAGTTGTGTACTCTATGGCCTTGAATTCGTGGCATATCCCAGTGTTGAGCACATGCGAAAGAAGGGATTCAATTTTCTAACGGAAGAAGCAGAAGCACCAGGTGTCTGGCGATTCTGGACGTCAACAAGTGGGAAGCGTATTCCCCCGGATTTAGACGTTACTTGCTGCGCTTCCTTCGTTCTGAAGAAATGTCACCCTCATATCCTTTGGGGTTCCAATCTCAAGGCCATCCTGTCAAATCGTAATGAAGAAGGTCTGTTCTATACCTGGATGATGGCAAGAAAAGACCAGAACGATGTGGACAGTGTGGTAAATGCCAATGTGTTGCTCTATTTGGGCGAAAGGGAAGAAACGAAACCCGCCATGCGCTACTTGAACCATAGCGTGTTGACCGACCAGGTGGAGAAAACGCTTCACTATTACGTTGATGATTTTTCACTCTATTATGCGATGTCTCGTGCCTTTTTTAACGGGACTACTGGTCTGAAAGAGAGTGCAGAAGCGCTCATCACGAAATTGTCGAAGCGGCAACGGGGCAATGGTTCTTTTGGCAATGAATTACAGACCGCAATGGCGATATGTTCAATGTTGAACCTGGGTTGCATTCAGGGGGATCGACTCGATATGGCTGTCCGCTGGCTCCTGAAACAACAGGGTGACGGAGGTGCCTGGCCTAGATTGCCGTTTTTCAAAGATCCGCTGCATTATTATTATGGCTCCGAGGAAATTACGACCGCTTTTTGCGTTGAAGCACTGGCAAGGTTTGGCGAAGAGTGACTTGACTCGGATGATTCACGGACTTCAAGGCCGGCGTTTCAAGAAATGCGAGTGAGGAGCCTTGGAGCTTTTGATTTAGGGCTCAATCCCAACCTTTGTGAGCAGCGCCTCAAAACGGGGCAATGAGCGCAGGGGATCCCATATGGGGTGTACTCTCAGAGCAATGAGAATCTTAGCGCCGTCCCGCTCTTCGTATACTCTCTCAAGCCACCTGAGCGCTTTTTCATTCTCTCCAAGACGCACATATTGATACCCATAAACATGTGCCTGGGCGGCCCTATTTTCACCCTTCGCCCACTCCTCTTCCTGTTGCTCCAGGATTTCCATCGCCTCTTTCTTCCGACCAGCGGCCATATGTCTTAGTAAAGTCTTTGCGCTGTCTGGCCAGTGTGCCACGACTTGGATCGCTTCCTCATATCTTCCCGTCTCCCAATAGGCGTCATGGAGGATCTCTTTAGCCGGGATAAAGTTGGGCTCTAGCTCCAGAGCCTCCTGACATTGCGCGATTGCCAGGTCATACTCCCGTCTATAGAAAAAGCCGTCCGCCAGGAAACTATGGGCGAGTGCCGAGACAGGATCGAGCTCCAAGGCACGTTTGAACTCTGCGACTGCCTCATCAGGCCGCCCGGCAAACATCAAATAGTCTCCATAAACAAGATGAGCGCCCGAAAGGCCGGGATTAAGAAGAAGCGCTCGCTGATACGCGCTTTCGGCTCCTTTCCAGTCAAATTCCGAGTACAATCTCACCATTCCCAAAGCAGCATGGGCTTCCGCAAGGGTGTCATCAATTGTAAGCGCTCTTTCTGCTGCTGCCCTTGCCTCTTGGAAAGCCTCCTCTGGAGGAAGGTAGTCGAAAAGTCCCAGCAAACTATACCCACCGGCTAACCCTGCGTGAGCCAGAGCGTAGTTTGGGTCCTCTTCGAGTGCTTGATTAAAGTACTGAAAAGCCTTATTTACTCCTTGCTCGGTTTGCTTGAAGAAGTGATAGAGACCTTTTAGATAAAGCTCATGGGCTCTAGCGCTTTCTGTATACTGTTTGCTGAGGCGCTGTTGCGCGGTTCCCGTCAGCTTCAGCCGCAACGCCTCGGCGATCTCCTGGGCCAAGTTTGCCTCTAATGCCAGGATGTTGCCGACCTTTTGCTCTAACCGATTGCCCCAAAGCTGGCTATTATCTTCCGAATCCACCAGTTCAGTGCTGACAAACAGAGTCTCACCGCGCTGTGAGAGTCGACCGGTCATCACTGCCCGTACGTTCAATTTGCGAGCTATCTGCTGTAGGTCCTCATCTTGACCTCCAAAGCGACGGGCTGAGGATTGCGCAATGACTGTCAGGCCCGGTACTTGAGAAAGGTTATTGGTGATGCGTTCTGCAAGCCCATCACAGAGATAGTCCATCTCAGGGTCGTTGCTTTCGTTGTGAAAAGGAAGTATCACAACGGAATCGACGGTTTCTCCGGACTCTGGCCATAGTAGAAACCCAAAAAAGAGGATACACGCAGTCAGTAGCACCGATCCTACCATTGTCACCCAGTTTCTAGCTAATGGCCTCGGTGTCAACACTTGGGGTTCTGCTTCTGAGACGAAATCGCGTTTTAAGAGTCCGCTCAGGTTTGTGTTTAACTCATGGACAGACTGGTAGCGGTGATTGCGATTCTTCGCCAGTGTCTTTCTGACCGTATGTTCTAACAGCTTCGGAATTCCCTCTGTAAATCGAGATAACGGGTGCGGTGTCTCGTTCAGGATTGAATTTGCCGTATTCATTATCGTCGCCTTATGAAAGGGATGAACACCGGTTAGCATCTCATAGAGAACTACACCAAATGAGAAAATGTCAGATCGAGTGTCCACTTGCTCTCCGCGAAGCTGCTCGGGAGACATATAGGCGAGTGTTCCGGGAGTAGTGCCCTCCTTTGTGAGGACCGTCAGCGTTTTGTCTGCGCTTTTCGCAGGTTCAGTCCAGACCACAGGTTTGGCCAATCCAAAGTCCATCAGTTTGATGTGCCCCTCAGGTGTTTGCATGATGTTAGAGGGCTTTAAATCGCGATGAACAATTCCTCTTTGATGGGCTTTTTCCAGAGCTTCTGCAATTTCGGCTGCTATTTTTAGCACCTCTTCCAGTGGAATTGGCGTATCTTGGGCCAGGCGCGCCTTCAAGGTCTGGCCCTCGACGTATTCCATAGCGATGAAGTCACGGCCTTCAACTTCTCCGATTTCGTGGATGTGGCAAATATACGGATGATCCAAGGCAGCGGCCGATCTGGCTTCCCGCAGTAGGCGCTTGCGAGCAACAGGATGTTGCTGCATAGACTCCGGCAAGAACTTCAATGCAACCTTGCGATCAAGTGACGTATCAAGGGCCAGGAACACTTCGCCCATGCCGCCTTGACCGAGCTTTTCCAGAACCTGGTAGTGAGAAATAGTCTTGCCGATCACTTCTTCCTTACCTTGTTTTTTGGGATTCTCACTAAATCTTAATTCCTCAGGGAGTGGAAAGCAATTGGCGCAGTCTTTGGATATTTCAACAAGTGCACCGGATCGTAGGCCCCTCCGCCCCGACTCTTATATTATTGATGCGGCTGTATTCATCGTAGCTGAGCTCCCTGGGTCAGTGTACATTTGACTTACCAGGCAGATTCACACAGACGCTCTATTTTACCAATCGGCATGCGACGCCAGATAGTCGGTATTTGGTCTATGTTTCTCCACGGGGTCAGTCACTTATTTTCTTCACTACCAATCTGCTGATATACGTCCAGCGCACGCTGAAAGAGTGAGATAACTTCCTTCTTCCGCTCCTTGGTGGTGAATCGTCCCCGCTCGGCAACCCTGGCGATGAGCCTCTCGATCCAGTCGCGATAGAAGCGCACATCGGATGGTGAAACGATCTTTTGCTCGCCCAGGTAGACGTAAACTGGACTAGTGTGTGCGAAGGCTTGCTCATCGTTCAAAATGAGTCGATGCCGAGGACCGAGCGCCCTCACCGCTACCCATGAGCTGCGGCTCAACGCGATCTCTTCTTCAATTGTGAGGGTTTTCTTGCCCATAGCCGAACGTGAAATTACCGCCTGGCCGTTGGCCACGATTTCTACCTTTTCCAGTGGAACCTGAGTGCGCACTATGGCTTTTACTCGAACCTTCTGTGGGGAACTCGCTGGGAGCCTGAGTTCATCTCCTGGTTCTTTATCGTTCAAAGTAAAGAAAATTACCGGTCCATTACTGGCAAAGGTCCTTCCTCGTCTGTAATTTCGAGTCCACTCGCTGTATTCCATCTGATCTTCTACGTGCACGTAAACTCGTCCGCCGCCCGGCGTGTAGTGGTCGGCAACGTTGGTGAAGGAATCCGTGCCTGCGGAAATAGCCAGTCGGAATCCGCAGTTCAGCAAACGGTACCACAGCTCCATCGATGCCATTTCATTCGTGTTGCTAACCACATCTATGGCGTCCACTTGACCCAGAGCGACATCCACTGGCAGCTCTTTCGCACTGGCCGCTTCAAAGCTGGGTGCCCTGGCCGGATGGACGTAGGTTACAGCTCCATCCTGCCCTCGGGCGGCCTTGGCTTGGGCATAGTTCGGAGGATAATCTTCCCAATGGGGCGTATCGCCAAATCCCGTATAGATGGGGTGCACGAGGCTTTTCAAATTGAAGAAGGACATGTGCCCATACATCCCACGGTTACGCATCTCCTCATTCCAGTAAATGATGAAGTTGGGACTACTCAGCCGGTGTGGCTTGCCCTCGAAGTACTGGATGTCATGAATAAAGGCTCCACCGCTGTTGGCCACCATCATGTTGGCGTTGTTGAGATCCTCGGCCAGTGCTGTGAGGCGAACATCCTCCGGTGAAATCACCTGATGATGCGGTGCAGTGTAGTTGGCGTGAATGTGGGCGTCGGCGGAATACCACCCCTTGGCCGCCATATTTTCCCAACGCTTTAGCCGGATCTGGACTTCCTTCTCCTGACCTGGCTGCAGATTGATCTGCCGGCTGGTGAGTTCGTATTCAGGCCCACGCGTAGCCTCTATCAAGGTGGGCCCGCTGGGCAGTTCAATCTCGAAAGACCCGTCGGCGTGAAAGTAGTATTCGGCGCTCATGGCGGTGATGCGACTAATGCTTCCTGGTGGCGCGTAGGCCAGACCGTCGGAACCAGTCAGGTACAACCGAGCCGCGGTGGGTCTCCCCTTCTCATCGAGCAAACGGACTCGCAGGTTCACCGGTGGCCGCACGTCGAAGACGATGTCGGTCTGCACCTCCTGTTCACCTGCGCTCAGCAGCAGCTGGCCCTTGGTTAATCCTGGTTTGCTCTCAACCACTCTCAAAAAATAGCCGGCCGCACTCTTGGCCTTCACTTCAGAGGGTGGAAAAGCGCTTGCCATCGAGTTTCCAATGAAGCGAGCCTCCACTCGAATGCTCTGCTTCTTCAAATTCTCGACAATCAGCGGAAGATTGAAGGTATGGCCCGCGGCTAAAACAAACTGCCGGGGCGCGTTGCGCCACACCAGCCCGTCCTCGGAAACTTCGGCTCGAAAAACGTCCGGCGTCCGTAGAGCAGTCATCTCTTTCACGCGGAACGTGAAACGATCGCGCAGCCCTCGTATGGTTTCAGCATTAGCCCGCCGGCGCAAAAGGATTCGCGCCATGTCGCCGAAGCCAACCTCCCCCTCCACGTCCAGCTGTTCCAAACCATTGTGGTTCACCCAAAATGTCAGGTGCTCCTGGTCAGGCCGAGACCATGAGCGAGCGCTTTGCCCCCGCGTCAGTGGAGGGTACTTCAGCCAAGCCACCACCAACAGACCGAGTGTCAAGAGCATCAATAGAAGCCGCACCTTAAAAGTTGGCGAAGATTTCATCGAGTCTCCTCTGCAGATTTTTACACATGCTTTTGCTTATCTAAATAGTGAAAGTGTTTGAATGACTTGTTTTAATAATTCCTATTGTGACACTTATCAAGGCCCTCCAAAAGTTCCTGGAATTCTTGATCCGGCAAATTGGGAAATCTTTTTCCTATTGACACGCCTTTCCGGGCAGTGTTAACCTCAATTCTCGATCTTTTTAATCTGCCAGGGTGCGAACGCAAAGAGGGAAGCGGGTGAGAATCCCGCACGGTCGCGCCACTGTGATCGGCAAGTAACCTTCAGGAGGCGCAAAAATCGCCTGCCACTCCCGAAGCAGGGGGGAAGGTGCTGAAGGGAGCGTTTGAGCCGTAGTCAGGAAACCTGCCCTGGTCAGCTGATTCACAACTCTTCGCGTCAAAAGGGTTGGAAATCCTTCTAGGTTTTCCTCTCGAACCCATCTGACGCTTTACTGGGGTGACTTACCCGGGAGGGCGTATGTTTCGTTTTTGGATGGCTTCCATCGCTATACTGATGTTGTGTGTTCCGGTCTTCTCCGAATCTATTTCGGGAAGAGTGACCGATCCCAGTGGAAAGCCGGTTTCCGGCGTTCGTCTCTTCCTGCTTCAGGAGGAGAAGTCTCTGGCCGGTAGCCTCACCAATGAGAGCGGGCACTACTCGTTTAAAGATTTAGCACCAGGGACTTATATTGTCTGGGTGCGGGAGCTGGGTTTCCAGCAAGAAAGGATTGAAGTACCCCTGGAGTCAGGCCAGGCGCTTCAACGCGACATCATTCTGGAATTGGAATTACTCGAAGAACAAGTGATCGTAACTGCCACGCGCACAGAGACTCCCACCAGCCTCTTGGGCAACAGTGTGACCATCATCACGGCCGAGGAGATGGAGGCTCAAAAAGCTACCAATGTGGCGGAAGCTCTGCGCAACGTACCAGGAATCAACATCTTGCAAATTGGGGGCAGGGGTTCCCTGACCACGATCTTCGTGCGCGGAGGCGAATCGGACTACACCAAAGTTTTGCTGGACGGAATTCCCCTGAATCAGCCGGGAGGCTCGATCGATCTCTCCAATCTATCGACGGCCAATGTGGAGCGAATTGAGGTTGTTCGTGGTCCTCAAAGCGCCTTATACGGCTCAGATGCCATCACCGGCGTGATCCAGATCTTCACCAAGAAAGGAAGTGCTGAGACGGCGGTTCCCGCTTTGGGCTTTTTCCTGGAAGGGGGTACGTTTGACACGTTTCGAGGAGGAGCGGCGGTGAGTGGCGCGTTTGAAAGGTTATCTTACAGTGTGGAATTCCAACATTTGAGTACCGACAACATGGATCCCAATGACTTCTTCCACAACAACAGCTTCAGCGCCAATATCGGAATCAAAACCTCTGGGAATTCATCGCTGACTTTCATGGGGCGCAGCGAACGAGGTCGATCCGGGGTGCCGGGGCCAACCGCCTTCGGGCCGCCCGATCTGGAAGAGTTCTACCGAAAACGAGATTTCCTGGCGGGAATCACCTGGAATCAGCGCCTTTCTGATGCCTGGCAGCACAGAATGTCATACTCCCAATCCTATGTGAACCAGCTCTCGGTGGATCCCGTGGACTCAGGCACCTTTTTTCCCGAATTTGAGGGGGAAAAAGCGCCTTTTCCTTCTTTCGATTTCCCCTTTTCTTTTTTGAGCGCTACTCGTCGACACAACGTGAACTATCAGAGTGACTTTTTCCTCTCCACTCATCTCCTGTCCACGGGATTTGACTACGAGGAAGAGCGGGGCGTGGTGGGCGAAGTGAGGGCCGATCGGACCAACTTCGGGTACTATGTGCAGGACCAGTTTCTACTTCTGCAACGTTTGGCCATCGCGGGCGGACTCCGGTTGGAGGACAATGGCAGTTTTGGCTTTGCCGCAACTCCGAGGGTTTCGATGGCCTATCTGCTCAGAAGCGGCGGATCCGATGAGTTTTGGGGGATGACCCGACCCAAATTTAATTTCGGCCTGGGCATCAAAGAGCCAACCTTCATTGAGTCGTTCAGTCCGAACTTTTTCTTTAAGGGCAACCCCGAGCTGGAGCCAGAAAGAACCAGAAGTTTCGAAGTGGGGCTGGAGCAAACGATGGCGTGGAATCGGCTGCAGATGGAGGTCAATTTCTTTCACAATCACTTCAAGGATCAAATCGCCTTTCAGACCGTGGATTTCTTCGAGGGGTCGTTTTTTAACATCGGGGAAAGCCGAGCCTGGGGCGTCGAACATGTGGTTAAGGCACGGCCCGTTGAGAATCTGCAGCTTTTGGGAGGATACACCTATCTCAATACCAAGGTGCTTCAAAGTACCAACCCCTTCAGTCCGGTTTTTCAGGAAGGATCTCGTCTATTGCTCCGCCCAACTCATTCCGGATTCTTGGGGCTCCTGTGGAAGTCCTCTCGCTGGAGATTCAATACCAACGCCACTTTCATTGGCAACAGGGCAGACAGCGATTTCCGCGGAATAGGTCTCGCCGAAGTGGATGGTTACACAAAATGGGATCTTTCCGGAAGCTATCAAATCAGTCCGCAGGTTGAGCTATACGTGATTTTGGAGAACATCTTAAACCAGGAGTATTTTGAGGAGATTGGATT